>JAVBSA010000596.1:0-3794 GCA_031556915.1 Victivallis sp. | reverse complement strand
AACCACAACCGCGCGCGCATCCACCGCCTGACGGTACAACCCCAGCCGGTCGAGCGCACAGCAGAGCCGCAAGCCGCAAGCCCCGCTGAAACCGAAAAACGCCGCATTCTCCATCGGCGTACCCCTGAGAAAACCGGCGATATGTTCCGGCAAATCACTGTCCCTGGGATCAAACGCCAACGGACAAACCCGAATCCCCGACGCCTCCATCCGGCGGACAAAACCGCCGATCCGGGGATGCTCCGGTATCACCAGCATATGAGGATTCCAGATGATCAGCGCATGCGTCACCCGGCGGCCGGCAGTCAGGTAATCCACCGCCAGATCCACCACCTGGCCGTCGTTGGCGGTGATCCGGTCGCGCCGGATCGGACTGGCCGGCTGCCAGCCGAAAATCTGGACCGCCGGAATATCCGGCGGCAAAACCAGCCCCGCCGGATCATTATAGTAAATCACCCCGGAATAATGATCCAGAATTCCGGGATCCTTCCGCAAATCATCCTGATGGCAAAAACCGAGACGGAACTTCAACGTCTCTGAAAGCTGGGTCACCTTGGGAATCAAAGTGCCCGATACCGGATTCCCTTCGAGAGGCTCGCAGGTGATCATCAGAATCCGTTCGGTTTCCGCCGCAGCGGCCTTGCCCGCCCGGGCCGCTTTGGCCGGCTTGGCTTCCGCCGGCTTCCGCCGGTAACTCCGGGGCTTGAACCCGTTTTCCGCGGCGAGCTGCTGGATGCGCACCTTCAGCTCATCCGACAGCTGCGGCGAATTGCGCAGCGCCAACGACACCGCAGCAGCCGTGACTCCGGCAAGTTGTGCAATATCCTTCAGCGACCTCGCCTTGGGCATGTCCGCTCCCGATTGATCGATTTTTGTTTTCTGTTTCCTCTTAATGTCCTCCTGAATCGGAAGAATTGCAAGTACTTTCTTTCGGGATTCCGGTAAAATCACGCTTCACTCTCCCAGGTTGGCTTCGATATAGCCGAAAATATTGTGTCCCTCATAAAGCAGGGGAACCGGAGTCCCCCTGCGGTATTCCTTCCCGTCCCGGTCCGTGCGGACCATCATGAAGGAGAAATCCCCGCCCGCCCCGTAGAGTTCACCGAGCGGAATCGCCATCTCCACGGTGAATCCATCCGATGTAAGCGCCGCCGCCGCCTTCCCGATTGCAAGGTTCTCCGCAACCCGGATCCAGTGGCCGAAGGGATCGTTGACGTGGGCGAGACCCCAGGATTTCCCGGCCGGATTCACCAGGAATTCATAGTACAACCGCGATTGCCGCGACGGGCGCAGAAACAATTCGAACGCGTCCCCGAGATACATCGGTTCATCGCGTTTTTCGAAATTGACGCAGTTGTAGCTCACCGGCGCGGGATCCCGGAACTCCGCGCTGACATAGAGCGTTCCGCCGCAATGGCCGATGCGCCAGACAGTCGGTTCCCCCGGCGTCTTCTCTGCGTTGCCGAGCGGATATTCCCCCTTGAAACAATAGGCCTTGCTCCACTCTTCCACCGTCGGAACGCCGTCGATCCGGGGAGCGCGGTCAAGCCGGGGAACCGTGATTTTGCGCCGCGGCTCCTTCCATTCCAGCCCGCGCTGAATCTCGCCCGAAATCTGCGAATAAACCCGGATGATCCGCTCTTTGCGCTCCTCGGAGACGGTTCCCGCCAGGAATGCGCGGGCCCCCTCCTCCATCCAACCGCGCTGGTTGGCCGCGAACTCCGCCGGGGTGCCGGCGCAGCGCTCCCGGATGCCCGGATCGGCGGCCAGCGCCCGGGCGGCGGCCTCCTCCTCCGGCGTCCACCCCCAGAGGCTTCCGATCAGGAGCAGCGGCAGCAGAAATCTCATCGAACCAGCTCCAGTTCCCAAACCCGCTTGATGCCGTCCGCCATCGCCGGCAGTTTCACGGCCGCCGAGGCGCCGGAGCAGCGGAACTCCAGCTCCTTCCCCTCCAGACGGATTGCCGAAGGAACAAATTCGACCGGGAAAGCAACCTCCTTGCCGGGCGCCTCGTACACCCAGGCTTTGCCGCCCTCGACCACGAAGAAACCCGGAACGGTTTCATTGCCGCACCCCCGCAGGTCGCCCGCAATCACGCCGCCGCCAGTAGCGTAAAAGCCGTTGGGGGCAATCGTAAATTGCGCCTCCTGCAACGGTTTCTCCTGAAAATTCGCCACAATGGAGACCGGGCCGTAGACCGCCCGGATGACTCCGGTGCCGGTTCCGTCGCCGCGATGATGATTGAAGGCCGAAACCCCCTTTACCGCATAACGGGCGCAGACCGATTTCTGCAGCCGGTCGAGCCACAGCATCCACTGCCGCTGCCCCCGGTCGAGCGGATTGGCCCGGCTCGCCATATTGTAACCGAGCGCCATCGTCCAGCTGATCCGTTCCCGCGAGCTGATGTCAGCGGCGAGGTCGTGGTGCCCCATGAACACTTTGTCGTGGGCGAGAGCCTGAATCAGCGGAAAATACTCCCAGGTGTGACGGGGCCACTGATCCTGAAAATCCCCCATCCACTCCATAAAGTGACACACGCCGCCGGAGAATCCGCACATCATGAACTCATGGTCGATCAACCCCCACCAGCCCTCTTCGGTCGCCAGCGGAACATGCGAAGCATCCACGCGCATCTGGGAGAGGAACCCCTCCACCACCGCATACGGCGCGGGGGCGGCCGGGTTGAGGTCGTAGGTGAAGCAGACCCCTTTCCGTGCGGCGGAGACTCCGCCGCGCACCCCCGTCTGATCCTGGAACAGGATATCCGACGGCAGCTCTTCCGTGAATTCACGGACGATTTTTTCGTTGGCCGCCCGAACCGCCGGATGCCACATCGAGATTCCCCAGCCATCGTTGTTGGCGTACTGCTCGTGGAACGGTTTGCCGTCCAGCCCGAGCTGAAGCGGAGCCTCGCCCGCCGCCAGAAACGTCGGCCCGCGCGGGTGGTCGCACCACCAGGTGTTGTTGGTGTAAGGCATGAAGAGCATGCCGCGCTCTTTGATTTCGGCGACAAGCGAACGGAAGCCCTCCATGGTGCCCCACCAGCGGTTGGTCGGCAGGTGATCCGGGTACTCCTTGTCGAATCCCCCCTTGAGGTACTGCGAAATGTGGACGATCGAAGGAACCGGCAGCAGCGGCAGCGCCTCCCGGATTCCCGCCTCGGTGGAACGCTTGCCGTCTCCGGGGTGAAACAGCAATGAATTGCGGGTCTTCTCGATCAGTTCCGGGGAACCCTTCTCTTCGAGGCGGCGGCTGATTCCGTTGTCCGCGGCAAAATGCCGCAGCGACGCCAGGGGAGCGGCGTGGAAACGCAGCCGCGAAACCGGAGTTTGAAACCTCTCCCCCGCCTTCGCGTAAATCGCAAAGGAACGGTCGAGGTAACCGCCGGAAGAACCGCCGCCGAGCTCGTAAAAAGAGGGCTGATAAATCCTGTCGCGATCGAACGGTTTCCCTGCGATCGGCTGGACCGCGTACAGCGCCGCGTTCTCCCCGGCAAGCCCGAGATGAAAGAAATCCGCGATGGAACCGGGCGCGCTCTGGGGGCCGCTGCCCAGGTAAGGAACCGGAGCAAGCCGGTAGTAAAAGCTGTAACCGCAGCCCTCGAACCAATAGCCGCCCGCTTGCACAAAAGTTTTGAGCTGCTTCATGAATTCCGGCAGCGTCCGGCCCGGCGTACTGAGGCCGTGCTCGTTGTAGGGGTTGACGATAACCGCCGTGTCGGGGGAGTTGATCGCCTCTTCCAGCTCCTCCGCTCCGGAGATCAGCCGGATGTCATCGCCCAGAAGCTGTTTCCA
>JAVBSA010000644.1:0-6448 GCA_031556915.1 Victivallis sp. | reverse complement strand
GATCGACTTGAACGTCCTCCTGGCCGAGATCCGGGCGATTTTCAGCAACAAGGCGGCGGAAAAACAATTGGAACTGATCATGGACATCCCGGCGAAATTCCCCCCGATGCAGCTGGACAGTCTCCGTTTACGGCAGATTCTGCTCAACGTGGTCGGCAACGCCCTGAAGTTCACCCATAACGGATTCGTGAAAATCAAAGCGGAGTTCAACCCGTATGCCGCCGCGCCGGACAAAGGCGAACTGACCGTCCGGGTTCAGGACAGCGGCGTGGGAATTCCGGAGAAATTCCAGGAGCGCTTGTTCACGCCGTTTGCGCAACTGCGTACCAGCGACGACAAAATCAACCGCGAAGGAACCGGCCTGGGGCTGGCCATCACCAAACGCCTGATCGACAAAATCGGCGGCAGCATCACCGCGCACAGCGAACCGGGCAAAGGCAGCCTCTTTGTCATCACGCTCGAAAACATCTCCTGCGGCGGCGAACTGCCGGCATCCGAAGCCCAGAAAGAGACGCCATTGCCGGAGCCGGACCTGGATGTGCTGATTGTGGACGATATGCCCATCAACCTGAAAGTTCTGGCGGCGTTGCTCAAACAGCTGAAAATCAAGTGCCGGTCGGCGAACTCCGCCCGGGAGGCGCTGGAACAGATCGAGCAGAAAATTCCGGATCTGGTGCTGACGGATATGTGGATGCCGGAAATGAACGGCGATGAATTGGCGCTGCGCATCCGGAACGATGAACGCTGCCGGAACACGAGAGTCATCGCGGTCACCGCGGACTCGGAGACCCGGGGCGGCGAAAACGCAAACCGGTTCGATGAAATCATGCTGAAACCCATCACGCTGGATAAATTACGCAAGGTCTTCTCCTGACGCCTCTGCTGCTCTCTCATTCCAGAATGGGAATCGGGAAAGAGCCGCCGGACCGGAATGAATACAATTGTTCCATTGCCGCCCGGTTGGTTTCCAGAAAATCCGGATATGGCGTATCGGTGATATCCACGAGCCCGAAACCGTAATTTTCCCCGTCCCAGCGACCGATCAGGACTTGATCTTTGAAATTGAAATGATGGATTCCGACAATCCGCGGATGGGCGAAAGCGCTTTCCAGCTGCCTTGCCAAGGCGCGAACTCCGGCCCCCGGTTCCGTTCCCGGATTCGTGATGCTGCCGAATGTACCGCGCATGCTGTGGCCTACCGCAGACTCCGAAATCAGCACCGGAACATCCGGTAACCCACGGGGTTTAAAGCGCTCGAATCCGATCGGATAAAGGTTATAGGAAACGACGTCGCAATACCGGCCCGCCAGTTCATTGAGCCACGATTCAAAGTAGTCGTCGTTCATCAAGCGCGTTCCCAGGTAAAGCGTATCGGGCGAATGGCGCTTAACCGCGTCTTTCGTCATGGCGAAAAGGCGTTCGACAAAACCGGCGCTGAATTTACGCAGATCCGGCCCGGCTCCTTTGCTTTCCGTAAAGCAAAGCTCTCCCCAGGAAGCGAAATTGCTGTTCCATTGCCGGTTCAGGGCGTCGATTGATCGATATTTTGCCTGAAGTTTCGCCAGAAATTGCTTCCGGGCCGGTTGTTCCAAAGCGCTTTCCAGCACCCGCCGGGCTATCGAAACGCCGTTGCCGATCCGGAATTCGTTGCCGATGAAAATGCCGATGCACATGGGGTCTTTGATGGCGAACGCATAATCCGTTCGGAAGAGATCGGCCATTCCCTGTTCAAATTCCGCGGAATAGACATCCGGAATTCCGTCGAGCCCGGGACATTCCGGCAGCGGCAGGTTCAACGTATAGGGGAGTTGCGCGTTCCGGTAAAGACGCATGTCGCTCCAATTGCCGACGGTATTGAAGCCCCAGGAATCGAGCCGCCGGAGCTGGATTTCCGGCCAGGAGCCGAACCCTTCGCCATACTTTTTTTTCATGTTTTCCAGGTAGATATGCGCTCCGTCCGCGCCCAATTCTCCGGGAGCTTCAAAACACCTTTCCCGGCCGCGTTTGTCGATGAAAGCCAACAGGGAGACGTCGTTGACGCCGCGCGAAAAGAAGAGACATCCCTCCGGGTCGACGAAATACCATTTGTCACGGTATTTTTCAACCCGGAAAAAGCCGGTCGCTTTCCGCCGCGGTCCCTCCTGCCAGCCGCCGTACCGGTTCCAGGCGGCAATGCGCGGGTTCAAACCGGCGAGTTCCGCCTGGAGATTCCCTCTCAACTGATCGTCCGACTTTATTTTTTCGGGCCAGTCGTCATGCATGTTCTGTCCGTAACGGTCGATCAGCGGGAAGAACGTCTCCGGCGTAAAGTCCGCCGGGCGTGTTCCGTGCAACCGGATACCGGAAAGGCGGTATTTGCAGTAAATCGGAAACGAACTGATCAACTGAAGCGTCTTCAGCTGCGAAGTATCGACATTCCGTCCGCCCGCAAAGCCCGACGGCATGAAACGCGCCTGAAACAGCGGCGAAAAAGTAACTCCGGTTCCATGGTTCAACCGGTAGCGGAACGTTCTCTTCTCGCCGGGGCGCAGAATCGCGGTTCCGAGATAACCGCGGCTCCACATCCCGGCATTGAATTCGATCTCGCACTGGGTTTCGCGACTGAGGTTTTCCACATCGAAAGAGATTTCCCGGTAACGGGAAAGATCCCAGGAAGAGCCCTGTGCCGGTTTCAGGAGGATGTATGGCCACGGCTCGTCGGTGCGGAACTCCACGATTGCTCCTCCGCCGCCATCGGGACGCACGGAGATTCCGCGCTCATTCGAGCAGGAAATATTCCGATTATCCCACAGGAGCGGCGTTTCTCCGCAAAGCGGCAGGAACAGGAAAAAAAGAAATGCTATTCCCAATCGCACTTGAATTCTCCTTTGAGTCGATAAGGAATCATATTCTCCCCGATTTTACGCATCGTCGCGGTCAGTTCCCAATAAGGGGTATCAGCGACATCCACCAGGCCGATGGCGAAATTTTCACCGTCCCAGCGGCCGGAGACCGGCGAGTCGCGGTAGCAGAAGAAGTGCGTGCCGACAATCTGCGGATGGAGCAGCGCCCCCTGGAGCAACCGCAGATAGGCGTGCGCCCGGTCCTGCTGCGTAACTCCGGCCGGGCGCAAGTCTGCGTTGAACATGCCCCGGTCAAGCACGGCCACGTGAAATTCTGAAATCAGGATCGGCTTATCCTCCGCCAATCCTTCTTTGCGCAAACCGTCGAAACTCCAGGTATAGGTATTGGTCGCCAGCACATCCGTATATTTCGCGGAAACAGCGAAAAGTTCCGGCATATTGGTCACGTGAAGCCGGGATCCGAGATAAATCGTGTTCGGCGCAAACTCTTTGACCACGTTACGGCAAGTGGAGTAGAACACCTCGAAAATCCGGGTATTGAAGGCGAGAAAGTCCTCGGAAGAACGCTCCGCGTCAGGTAGGTCGGTGTCGTTCAAAAGCGCCTCCCAGCCGGTGTAGGCGCTCCCCCATTTCCGGTTGAGCGCATCGATGGAAATGTATTTGGTTTTCAGCTCCTTCGCACTCACCCGTTTCGCCGGTTGCGGCGCCGGAGAGACAAAGGCGCTTCGCGCCGCAGCGGTGCGGTCGCCCCAATTGATCTCATTGCAGATGAAGATGCCGATCAGCATGGGATCGGACTTGGCGAAGGCGAATTCGCTCCGTGCCGCGCCTTCGCGCAGCGAATGTTCGAATTCAGGAGAGAACACGTCGAATGCGCCCTGCCCGAGCCCCGCCGTTCCGGCGGTACGGGGACATTTCGGACCGGGCAACTCCATGGCGTAAGGCATTTTGCCACCGCGCATAAAATCGAGGTGACTCCAATTGCCGTTGGTATTGAGGCCCCACTCCTCCATCCGTTCCATGACGAAATCCGGATAGGTACTTTCCAATTCGCGGCCGAATTTTTTCAGCAGGTTGGCGCGGGCGAAATTATAGCTTCCCCCCGCTTTGACGAATTCCGGCAGGAACCAGTTCTCCGCCTTCCTTTCGGTCCAGAGGTCGTAGCGGATGGTGTTGACGCCGTGCGAGAAAAAGAGGCTGCCTTCCGGATCGACAAGATACCATTTGCCATCGTGTTTCGCCGGATAGAAATATCCCTTCTTCTCCAATTGCGGACCCGCCGCCCAGCCGCCGAAACGGTTCCAGTGGGGGATTCTCCCTTTGCGCGCGTTCCGCTCTTTTGCCAGGGCCTTCCGAAAATCGACGTCCTGCCGGATTTTATCCGGCCAGTCGTCGTGCATGTACTGGCCGTAACGGTCGACAAAGGGGAAGAAGGTTTCGGGCGAGTTCACCGCCTCTGGGTAAGGCCGCTTCGGACTCACCAGCCGAATCGAATGAATACGGTAACGCCAGGCGTTGTTGCGCGAGTGCGTCTTGACGCTGTGCCCCCAGAAGCTGATCGCCTCAACCCGGCGACCGTCGATATTCTTCGGCCCCGGCACGCCGGGAGGCGTCGCCAGAACCCAGGGGATTTTCACCGGCGAAAGCTCGTTTGCCTGCGGATAATAGAGTTTCAGGATTCCCCGTTCGCCCGGATTCAACGCAAAACCGCTGTTGTTGGCGACCTGTTTCTCGTTCACCCTGGAGTTATTGACCCGGACGGAAAGCATCAACTGCTGATCGTGATCCAAGTTCTCAATGTCGGCATGCAGCTCCCCGTAAGCGGAAATATCCCAGTATTTGCTCCCGGCCGGAGGCAACAGCGCGATTCCCGGATTGTCAAGGAAGGGATCGGCGACGGTCACATCGAACACGACGCCTTCGGCAGTCGTCGCTTTCTCGACCTTGATCTTCAGGCTTTCGACATGCCGGGGCGTCACCCAATAGGGAGCCGTGAAATCGATGGGAACGATCCGCGAAAGATCGTACCGCCCCAAATCGATCAACTCTGCGGCGGAACAGACGGAGGCGGCAAGACAGGCTGCCGTCGTCAGGGAGGTGCATGCGTTCATACTTGTGGAACCTTTGGTATTTGGATTCTGGTATGGGTCAGGGAATCAAGGCCAGGTTTTCCGACGCGATCCGGGTGAATCCGTCCTCGCGCAGCTGGCTGTTATTCCGGCCGGCGACATGACCGTCGGCGAACCCCTGGTTTGCCGTACCGTTGTGGATGAGGTAGGTGGCACCCAATTCATTGAGCGTGTTCGTGGGGCTGATCCGGAACGTGGTGATGCCGTGGCGCGCATTGCCTTCCGTGCGTATTTCCGCGTTGTCCGTCAGGATGTAAGTCGCGGAGGGTTGCTTCATCTTGTTGAGGGCGAAGAAATGATTGACCTCCCCGGAGGTTCCCGCGGCCCTGAAGGCGTAATCCCCGCGCGCGGGCTTCATTTTGTGATACAGACTGCCGCTTCCGCCCGACCAATCCCAGGAATGAAGGGGATTGAACATCGCGTAGCACCCCCACATCCAGCCGGTGGCGTAACTGACGTCGTACGGCGCATATTTGATTTGCACCGGGCACTGCAGCACACCGCGGCCGACCAGCCGGTAATAACCCGCAAGCAGATAGGCATAGGTCACAGTCTGGGCAGTGTTATCCTCGAGAATGACCGAGGTGATCGCGGGCCCGGGGAAGACGCCGTCGGCCAGGTCGGCATATTGGATCAGCCCCTTCTGCATCTGGCTCAAGTTCGAAACGCATTTGATCTTCTGCGCGTTCCCGCGCGCCTTGTTGAGCGCGGGGAGCAGCATCGCAGCGAGGATGGCGATAATCGCGATAACAACCAATAATTCAATTAGCGTAAAATGTTTCCTGTTCATGAAAATGTTTCCTTCTTCCATTGTTTTAACCTATTTGAGCCGGCTCAAGCGAACCGAATGACAACAAAGCCGGCGACTGCAAAAGGACGGTTTCCGGCAATTCCGGGCGTTTCAGGCGGCGGCAGAGCGCGTCCAGAGCGAATTCCGCCATCAGCGGCAGATTCAGGTCGATCATCACCGGACGCGGCGTAAAGGAATACAGCAGCGGCGAATTGTCGCATACGACCAATCCGTTTTGCCCGAACTTAGGCATCAGTTCGAGGCTGTCGAACGCACAGCAGAGCTTCAGCCCGCAGAACGCGTTGAACGCGAAAAAGCCGACCCGGTCGCTGCCCGACGCGAGATATTTTTTCAACATCGGCAGGAAATCCCCGGCGTTCTTATCAAACGGCAGCGATTCGACTTCAATGTTCCGCCGCTTCATCTCTTCGAGAAAGCCCGTGATGCGCGGATGACCCGCGAAAGGTACCATCTCCCGGCACCAGACGATCGCGGCCCGGTCGATTTCGGCTTTGCACAGGTGATTTACCGCCAGTTGCACAACCTGCCGATCGTTCGTGGAAATGCGGTCCTGTCCGGGACGCAGCGGTTCCCAGCCGAAAATCTGAGCGGCCGGGATTTCCGGCGGCAGCACGAAATCGTCCGGATCGTTATAGAAGAGAATTCCCCGATACCCGTCCGCAACC
>JAVBSA010000028.1:0-6127 GCA_031556915.1 Victivallis sp. | reverse complement strand
CGCGTACGTCCGGGACATTGAACTCCTGGAAACCACCTACGACCTCATCGTCGCCGGCGGCGGCCCCGCCGGATGCGCCGCCGCAATCGCCGCCGCCCGGCAGGGACTCAAAACATTGCTCGTCGAACGCGAAGGACAACTCGGCGGAATGGGCACCAGCGGCCTAGTCTCCCACTGGCTCGGCGGCCGCAGCAACGACTGCCGCCGCTGGGTGGTGGGCGGGATCTTCCGCGAACTCTCGCTGGAAGCAACCCGCAGAAATTTCGCCAGGATGCCCGAATTGCCGCCCGCCGGCGATTATTCCCCCCACGGCTGGCTCAACGGCCAGCTGACGGCGGGAATTCCGTTCGACCCCTTCCGCAGGGCCGCCTTCCTCGATGAAACCATGGAGCAAAGCCGCGTCGACGTGCTCCTCGCCACCTCGGTCGTCGACGTGGAACGGAAAGGCGACCGGATCGAACAACTCGTCATCCACAACAAATCCGGCCTCCAGGCGGTCGCCGGCCGGATGTTCGTTGACGCGACCGGAGACGCCGACCTCGCGAACTTGAGCGGATGCGACACTCTGCTCGGGCGCGAAGGAGACCACCTCACCGCCCCCGCCACGCTGGAACTCCAGGTCGACCACGTCGACCTCGAAGCCTTCCGCAACTATGTCCGCAAGCACCGCACCCCGCGGTTCCTCGACGAAATCGCCCGCTGGCAGGCCGAAGGAGTCTGGCCCTATGACTACAACCGCTTCATCTCCGTTCTGCTCGACAGCGACGACACCTTCCTCGTCAACACCTCGCGCCTCTGCTGCGTGGACGGAACCAGCGGACACTCCATCTCCCGCGCCCTCAAACAAGGCCGCAGGGAAAATCTGGAGCTCCTCGAAATCATGCGGAAACACATTCCGGGCTTCGCCAACGCCGCCCCCCGCGCCGTGGCGACGCTGCTCGGAATCCGGGAGTCCCGCCGGATCGTCGGCAATTATTTCCTCACAGTCGAAGACCTCATCCGCGGCGCCTCCTTCCCGGATATCATCGGCTACAGCTCCTACGGCTGGGACCTGCCCGACCCCAAGAGTCCGAGCTTCCAGCCGATGGAAGCGCAAAAAGTCGCCATCGCCAACGAAACAACGCCGCTCCCCTACCGGATCATGCTGCCGCGCCCCATCCTCAATTTGATCTGCCCCGGCCGCGCCGTCAGCGTGGAACGCGACGTCCTCGGCCCCGTCCGCGTCATGGCCCCCTGCATGGCAATGGGCGAAGCGGCGGGCACAGCCGCCGCCCTGGGAATCCGGGAACGCAATTTCAGCAAAATCGAAATGCCCCGCCTCCAAAAAATACTCGCAGCCAACGGAGCAATCCTCGATCTCATTCAACAACCCGCAGTTTCATAAAGGGCTCCGGGGCATACGCTGGCGCGTATACGGAACACCGGTCGGACTCAAATGCCAAGGCCAGTCGGACCAGTCCGACATGTCCGACTGGTCCAATGCTCTTCGCTTAACTGGTAATGCCATTTTTTTGACCACGAAATACACGAAAAACACGAAAGGGGAGAGGGAAAAATTTCGTTTTGATTTTTTTTCGTGTGTTTCGTGTATTTCGTGGTCTTTTAAATGAAGAGTATTGGTCCGACTGGTCCGACTTGGGCTGGCTTGCTCTGGCGCCTTCCGCAAGCGCGTCAGCGGGAAACACGTTTTTTTTCTTTCCATGGATGGTTTTTCCATCGTCATGCGTTACATTAACGCATGACACATCGGAGCTGTTTATGACACAAAAAAATGCAATTAAAGTTTTTGAAGACCGAAAAGTCCGGTCGTTATGGGATGATGAAGCGGAAGAATGGTATTTCTCCATCATCGACGTCGTCGCGGCGCTGACTGACAGCGCTGATGCAAGGAATTATTGGAAAGTCTTGAAAAACCGCCTTAAGAAAGAAGGCAATGAGTCGGTTACAAATTGTAACCAACTGAAATTACCATCCAGCGACGGCAAATTCTATAAAACCGACGTGGCGACGGTCGAGCAGTTGTTCCGTTTGATTCAATCCATCCCTTCGCCGAAGGCCGAACCATTCAAACTCTGGATCGCCGAAGTGGCGGCGGAGCGGCTCGAGCAAATGCAGGACCCGGAACTCTCGATCCAACAGGCGATGACGGACTACAAGCGGCTCGGTTATTCCGACAACTGGATCAATCAGCGCCTGAAAAGCATTGAAATCCGCAAAGACTTGACCGACGAATGGAAGAAACACGGTTTACAGGAAGGAGTGCAATTCGCCTCTTTGACCGATATCATTTACCAAACCTGGGCCGGTAAGACCGCAAAAGAGTATAAGAAATTCAAAGGTCTCAAGAAAGAAAATCTGCGCGATAATATGACCAACAAGGAATTGGTGCTCAATATGCTCGCGGAGTTATCCACCAAGGAAATCTCCGAGGCAACCGAGCCCGATTCCTTTGACGAGCACAAATCCGTCGCTCGCCAAGGCGGAGAAATCGCCCGCAACGCCCGCCTGGAATTGGAAGCGAAAACCGGTAAAAAGGTGGTGACGCCGCTGAATGCAAACGATACTCTCCTGTTGAAAAGCGCCCTTGAAGATGACAACGATTGATCCCCTTGAAATCCTGTATCATTTTTACCCGGAAGACACCGCGTTGCGCCGGATGCTTTTGAAACACGCCGCCCAGGTGCGGGAGAAAGCGCTGGCAATCGCAGAGAATTCAGCATATCCGATTGATTTCCAGCTGGTCTCCACCGGCGCGATGCTGCATGACCTCGGGATTTCCGCCTGCCATGCGCCGAAGATTCTGTGCGAGGGGCGGGAGCCTTATATCGCCCACGGCACCATCGGTGCACGGATGCTGCGCGAATACGACGCCGCTCTCGAGCCCTATGCCCGGATCTGCGAACGCCATACCGGCAGCGGGCTCACGATGGAAGATGTGCGGAGCCAATCGCTCCCGATCCCGGAACAAGATTACCTGCCGGAAACGCCCGAAGAAAAGCTGGTCTGTCTCGCCGACAAGTTTTTCTCGAAATCCGGCGATATGGAAGAAAAATCGCTCGACCGCATTCGCCGTTCGATGCGGAAATTCGGCGCGGATTCGGTTACGCGTTTCGATGACCTATGCCGGATCTTTGGAGTTTCCTGAATTCAAGGGAGAGTTGCCATGCTGACAAAACAGATGAAATTCATGTTCTGGTGCGCATTTCTGCTGCTGCCGGCGGCGCTGTCGGCCTGCCCCGGCTGTTCGTTCCCCGATCCCGGGGCATGGCGGCTTTACCCGGCATACCGCTTATGGCCGTATGGAATCTTCGGCGGAATCATTCTCGGCCTGATCGTTCTCTACGCGTGCGGCTTCCGGATGGCGCCAAGAGAATCCGGCGGCCGGAAATACGTCCGACGCGACACGATCATCCTGACCTTGTGCTGGCTGTTCTGCTTCTTTATGCCGGAGGATAATTACGGCAAATTTCTGAGCGCCATCCTCTTTTTCATCCCAAATTTTCTGGCGATGATGGTGTTGGGCATCTTCTGGTCGCTGGACAATTCGCTTTTGGGTTCCATTTCCTTTTTCATCACGTCGATCGCCGTCAACGCCGGGCTGTTTTTCGGCATCTGTCTCTTTTTCGACAACTGCCGGATCGTCCGCAAATCCAACAAACCCAAAGGACAGAATGAATCCCCGTAAACTGATCTTATTTGTTGCCGCAAGCCTGGACGGATATATCGCCACCGCCGATCATAACCTGGATTGGCTGTTCGCCGTCGAAGGGGAAGGCGACAACGGTTACTCGGAGTTCTATGACACCGTCGACACGGTCCTGATGGGCCGGATCACTTACGACTGGATCGTCGAACACCAGGACGGCGATTTTCTCTATCGGGGGAAGGAGTGCTACGTGTTCACCCGCTCCCCCCGGCCAGCCGGCAAGGATGCGGTGTTCATCTCGGGCGACATCGTTTCCTTTACCCGGGAACTGAAAAACAAAGGCGGCGGCAACATCTGGCTGGTCGGCGGCGGAGAATTGCTCGACGCTTTTCTCAAAGAAAAGCTGGTCGACGAATTCATCGTGACAGTCGCGCCGGTTTTGCTGGGCGACGGAATTCCGCTGTTCCGGCCAAACATTGTTCAGACTGCTTTAATGCTGAAAAGCATGACCCGTTTCAATCAGTTTGCGACACTTCATTATACAGTTCGTAATCGATAAAGTCGCCGGAGAAATGTTCATACGGCCTGCGCCGGATCATTTGAAAACCGACCCCGGCATACATCCGCTGCGCCGGAACCATCAGTTCGTTGGTGGTTACAATGATCTTGCGTGCATTGGATTGCCGAATCCGGTCGACGGCCTCCCGCAGCTGGGCTTTGCCGTATCCGCGGCCTTTGTACTTTGAGGCGATGCAGTTATGCCCGATCTGTACATAATCAGGCAAATTCCTCGGGTCCCAGGACACGAACCCGATCGCCTCATCATGCAACGCGGTGATGAATCCACACCGGTCGGCGATCTGCGGATTGTCGAAAAAAAAGCGATCGAACTCCCGCCAATCACGCCCCCAGCCTTGAATGCACCGGAAATCAAAAGAATAGGCGTCGGCCAACAATTCAAAAAGAATTCCCCGCGGGAAACCGCTTACGTTTTTAAATTCAAGCCCTATCGGCATTGTTTCCTTTCCCGGGCGGCAGCCCACCCGACGCTCAGTCTCCTCTGTTTCGATGCTTTCGCAGGACCGGAGGCATACCCGCAGGGTATGTCGAGGACCTGGTTTCCCGGGCGGCAGCCCACCCGATGCTCAAGTTACCAAAAAGCCCGCTTCCCTCTGTTTCGATGGTTTCGGATGAATTGCGCCGGGATTTTGCGCGCAGATGCTTTCGCAGGACCGGAGGCATACCCGCAGGGTATGTCGAGGACCTGGCGGAAGCATATGCACGCAAAAGCACAAGCAAGTCGCCGAAACCATCGAAACAGAGGGAAGCAAAGAATGGAGCGAGTGATCGGAATCGAACCGACGACAATCACGTTGGCAACGTGATGCTCTACCAACTGAGCTACACTCGCATAAAGGCGTTGATTGAAAAGATGGAGCGAGTGATCGGAATCGAACCGACGACAATCACGTTGGCAACGTGATGCTCTACCAACTGAGCTACACTCGCATGATTTCCTTCAACGTTTTTTAATATATTCGTCTCCGGGGAAAATGCAAGCGGGGGCGGCTGTTTTTTTGCGAAAAATGTTGCGAATATCGATTCCGGAGCTATATTAAGGGAAAATAAGGTGATCGAGAATATGAAACTTTCCTGTTTTTGTCTGCTGGGCGCTTTGATTCTGATGGCGGGCTGCGTGTCTTCCGACTCTCCGGGCCTCACCGGGCCGCCGAAAGAAATCGCTTACCAGCTCGGGAATGAGCCGGCGGTTCTGATGATTCCGATCACCGATCGCGGCGACCATCTGGAACTCGGGCGTCCGCACATCCTGAAATTCCCCTACGCCGAAATCACAATGCCGCCAAGACGCTTTCTGTTGCTCACGAACAAAAGCGAACTTTATTTGAGCGTGGCGGAAGATCCATCCGCAATCCGTCTCTATCGCACCCGTTTCGACCGCGCCGCACTCGATCGCTTCACCGCGGAACTGCTCGCCGGGGAATTCGATATCACCGAAGCCGACTCGCCGTTCCTGCCCCCGCGAAGTTTCGCGCCGGAATCCCCGCTCCCCGTCAAAAGCGTTCCGCCGGAAGACGAGGCGCTCGCATTCCTGGATCAGGCAGCCGTTTCCGAACGCTATTCGCCCCCCACCCCGTTCAACCGCTCCTTCGGGCGGCACGGCATCTACTGCGCCGCCGCGGAATCGCACCCGAAACCGGACTACGCGCCCGGAACCATCCTGGAACTCGCCTTCCAATCCGGCGAACCGGTTCGGCTGGGCAAAGAAAAGTTCCCCGACCGTCTACAGCTGCGCCAGGCACTCGAGCTCCACCTCAAAAGCGGACATTACGCCTTGATCAGACTTCACCTGGCCAAACTCGAAGACGTCTTCCAACTCGAAAAAAATGGAATCGCCCCCCTGCTCCGCGAACTCGCGGACACCTACGGCAGCGACAGCGTCATCGAACTCCCCGGCAAAGT
>JAVBSA010000216.1:0-3421 GCA_031556915.1 Victivallis sp. | reverse complement strand
TTCCGGAGCCGCCAGTCGATCAGTTCGAGTGTTTTATAGGCCTGATCCCGCAGCGAGACCACGAAGGCCGCGGGGCGGGGGTAATAATATTCCGACTCCAGCCGGTCGCCGAAGGCCAGTACGGAAACGTCTTCCGGCACCCGGAGCCCGATTTCGCGGAGCCCGGCCACCACCGCCAGGTAAAAGCTCATCGGGCAGATGACGGCGGTGTAACCCTTCAGCTCCTCCCGCTGTTCCGCGAACGCCCGGCAGATCAGCGGCTGCGGCTGCTGGAAGAGCGGAACTTCAAAGGTCATGCGCTCCGTATCGTACTCGACATCCGGGTATTTCCGGTGGAAAATCTCTTCGAACCCTCGCATGACGGGGTGGATCGTCTCCGCTTCCCCCAGGGGCCGGGTGACCTGTTCGACCAGGAGAATCCGCCGGTGGCCGAGCTCGTAGAGGCGGTCGCAGGGGATTTCCATGCGGCTGTCGCGGCTGTAATAGACCGCGTCGCGGCCGATGTGGCCGGCATTCCCCTTGTTGACGATGACCGGCTTGGGGGAGTTGCGCAGCCGCTCCCGCAGGAAGGGCGGCATCGCGGTCATCTCCTGGATGACCATCAGCACCAGCGCGTCGCAATTCTGCCAGAGGTCGTAGATGGTGCGGTCTTCCCAATTCCGCACGTGGATCACTTTGAGAAGCCAGTTGGCCTCTTCGCACGCCTGCGAGTAATGCATGGTCATATCCAGGTTCTCCGGGGCGCCCCAGGCGGGCATGACCAGCCCGAGAACCCGCTGGACCTTCTGCTCCGGAATCTCGCTGCGGACGAAGGTGCCGCTGCCCTTGACCCGTTCCAGCAACCCTTCCTCCACCAGTTCGCCGACCGCTTTGCGGAGCGTCATATAACTGATGCCGATCCGGTCGGCAAGCTCCTGTTCGGGGGGGAGCGTGCTGCCGCGGGCGAAATTCCCGATCCGGATCTCTTTCGAGAGCCATTCGCGGGCATGGTCGGCTTTGGTGGAACGGTGTTTCAGCATAAATGGTGTTCTTTCGTTTATAGACCTTTTCTATAATTATAGTGAAGTTCTATAAGATTGTCAATAGGCTGGCGTTAAAAATTTGTAAATTTCTTGAAAAAAGGATGCTGTTGCGCTATTGTGTCTGCAATTCACGGGAGGACACTTATGAAAGCGATCATTGTCAACGGGGGGCCGCGCAAGAACGGGAATACGGCAAAATTGCTTGCCAGGGCGCAGGCCGGAGCCGCCGCCGCCGGGGCGGAAACGGAGTCGGTTCATCTTTACGACCTCGATTACCGGGGGTGCGTCAGCTGTTTCGAATGCAAACGGCTCGGCGGAAAGAGCTTCGGGCGCTGTGCCATGCGCGACGGGCTCACGCCGCTTCTGGATCGCATCCGCGAGGCGGATGCGCTGATTGTCGGCACCCCGCTTTATCTCATGACCGAGACTGCGATGACCCGCGCTTTTTTTGAGCGGCTGGTCTTTCAATATATCTCCTACACCAATCCGCCCGGAACCCATTGTCCCCGGCCGGTCCGCACCGGGGTGATCTATACGATGAATATCACGGAGGAAGGCGTCGAAACATACAATCTTCCGCAATCTCTCGATCAGACGACGCGTTTTCTCGGGGTTGCGCTCGGCTCCTGCGAGCGGATGTTGTGCACGGATACGCTTCAATTCGACGATTATTCCAAATATGAGAGCGCGCTTTTCGATTCCGCCGCCAAGCAGAAGCGGAATCGCGAGGCGTTCCCGCAGGATGAACAGCGGGCCTACGAGCTGGGGAAACGCCTCGGCTCACCGGAATAATTTTATGTAAAAAGCATCGCCTTCGATTTGCGGAAAAACAGTTTTGCTTTTATATTGTCTATAAGACAATTGCAGAACTGTTTTTGTGTTCAAGGAGGAAATTATGCTGAAACGATGGATCGCACCGGCCTTTCTCGGCGGGATGATGCTTTTTTTGTCGGGCGGCTGCGGCGGCGCGCCGAAGGATACCGATGCGGCCCGGTTCCGCCGGATCGCTTCGCGTCTGGAAGAGGGCGGCAGCAATTATACGATCTCGGGTTCGCGCTATCTGCTTCAGGCGGTCGACCGGATCGCTGAACAAATATTCCAGAGCGCCCTCCGCATCGAGGAGAAGCCGGAGAATTTTCGTGAAATCATGGATCACGCCATGCAAGGCGCGCTTCTCTACCGCCTCTCCGGCATCGAAGAGATCGAGGGGATCGGCACGAGCTCGGTTCGGATTTCCGGGGAGAATGAGCCGCTGTTATTCCGCAACCGTGCTTTTTTGATGCTCAAACCGGACAACTCCGGCGTATTTTGGAAAGTGCTCGGGGAAGAAAACGGCCATCTCGCTCCCTTCTGGGACGAGCTCCCCGCTTCGGTCGATACCGCCTCCGAAATCAATCTGCGCCCCAACGAACTGTTCCGGGCGTTCAAAACAATTCCCCAGGCTGCCGAATTGCTCGGCAACGACGCTGTAAAACTCTTCTTTGCGGGGGATCCCGAAGAATTTTTCGCCGGACTCGCCGGCTCCTTCCGCTCCGCTTCGATCCATGTGGAAGGGGAAAACAAAGAAACGGTCGCCAATTCGCATGTCACGTTCTCCCTGCCGGACAAGGACGGCAAGGTGTTTGAGAAAATTTCGCAGATCTCCACTCTGCTGCCCGGAACCGAGAAAAAGGAAAAGCGCCTGGTTCTGCCCGCGATCCTGGGCGAAAAGGCCCCCGAAGCCCGGCCGGTGCTGCTGTCCAAAGATGGGCGGCTCATCTTCTACAGCAGCCTCGCGGCGGAAAAGGAATTCACCGTGTTTTCGGAGTCGCTCGGCAGTTCCCGCCAATTCCGTCAACTCCGCAGTGAAATGCCGGTTGAGGGAGTCGCCTTTTTCTATTCCCGCGAAAGTTACGCGAGTTTCTTCAATGAGGTCACCGCGGCGCTCAAGATCGATTTCAAGGTGGATCCCAGGTTGTGGGCGCCGTTGCAGTTCGGCATCCTGCAGCGCGACGCCGAAGGCATCATGCTGACCGGGAAAAGCTCGCTCGACTGGAACATGAACAACGCCCTCTGCCAGTTCGTCCTGCCCGCCGGTTTCGGCGCGATGGCGTTCGCCGAGTATTGGGATAAGAATGCCGTGGCGGAAGAGGAAGAGACGGAACGGCCCGATACCACCGCGGAATGCTCCGCCAATATGGAGAAATTTCGCGACGCCCTCAAACAATACGCCGAAACCCATGACGGCAAATTTCCCGCCGGGGAAGATATCGAAGGAATCCGCCTTCTTCTCAAAGACGGTCTCCTGCCGCTCGGTGCAACGGTCTGCCCGGGCGCGGCGGACGAAGATGACCCCGCCGCTTCCGCCGAAGCGTTCCAGTATGAAAACTGCTCCTACGTCTATTTCGCGGGGCTCGATA
>JAVBSA010000614.1:0-2713 GCA_031556915.1 Victivallis sp. | reverse complement strand
GTGGGAGCGCGCGGCTGGGCGATTTCCCAGAATATCCTGCTCGGCGGCCGCGACGGCGGGGGCAATGACCTCGGCAACGCGATGACGAAGGTGATCCTGGAGGCGTTCTACCGCTCCAATCTGCCCCAGCCCGCATTGTCGGTCAAGATTCACCGGAACACGCCGGACGACTTGTACCGCGACATGGGCAGATTCTTCTTCACCCCCGGGCACTCGACCCCTTCGCTCTTCAATGACGATATGATGTTTTCCCTGTTGCGCAGCAAAGGTATCGAGGAGGCGGACATCCCCGGCTGGGCCGTCGCCGGCTGCCAGGAACCGCTCATCATGGGCAAAGAAAACGGCAACACCACCAACAGCTGGCTCAACCTCGGTAAAGTGCTTGAACTCACCTTGAACGACGGATGCTCGCTCCTGACCGGTAAAAAAATCGGCCTCTCCGCCGCGGAACTCGGTTACGGGTCGCTCGACGCGGCATATGCCGATCTCGAAGCCGCCTTTCTCCGCCAGCTCGATTGGCTTCTTCCCCAAATGGAGGAGGCGGCCAACGCTTGCACCCGGGCGATCGGTTCCTGCCCGACGCCCTTCGGTTCTCTGCTCTTCGGCGGGCGAGAGAGCGGGCGCGACATGCGCGATGCGGAGCGCCCCGGCGTTAAATACTGCGGCAGCGGCTGCCTGATCCATGGGCTCGGCGTGGTGGCGGATTCGCTTGTGGCCGTCCGTCACTACCTTGCGGAAAACCCAAGCGGAAGCGCAACGCTGCTGGCCGCGCTCCGCAGCGATTTCGCCGGGGCGGCGCAGCTTCGCGCCCGGCTGCTGGCGTTCCCCAAATACGGCAACGCGCTGACGGAGCCGGATGATACGGCGGTCCGCATCGCGGAACAGGTCAGTTGCAAGGTTGCTGCATTGCGCAATCCCTCCGGCAACGCCTTCCAGCCGGACTTCTCGACGCCGAGCACCCATCTCCTTTACGGTTACTGGGTTGGCGCGACGCCGGATGGGCGGAAAGCGCGCGCCATGCTCGGTTACGGCGTCGATCCACGCCCCGAAACGGCGGGCGAACTCACCGACCAGCTGATTTCAGAACGGAAACTGCCGTTCGATCTGATGACCGGCGGCTACGCCTCGCACATCGGCCTCTCCCCCGCCCTCTTCCCGGAATCGGCGGACAACGCCGCCAAGGGGCTCCTGATGCGCGACCGGATCATAAAGCCGCTCTTCTCCGAAGAACCATCTCCCTTTTACGTCTACTTCAATATCGACAGCGCGGCGCATTTGCGCCGAATCCTCACAAATCCGGCAAAGTACGTTCCATCCGGAATTTACATCATGCGGATTCACGGAACCTTCGTCAATTTCCTCGACCTTTCGCCGGCGATCCAGGAGGATATCATCAAACGTCTGGAGCGGGACGAATGCGCTTGAACCTGACCGAACAGATCCGGCTGTCGATCGTCGACGGCATCATCGACGGCCGCTACCCGCCCGGCGGCAAGCTGCCGACGGAACGGGAATACGCCGAAGTCACCGGCGCGAGCCGGGTGACCATCCGCCGCGCCTACGACCAGCTCGAGTCGGCGGGGATCATCGTCCGCAGCCGCCCGCAGGGAACCCGGGTGGCCGACACCTTTTCCCACCATCCCGGGCCGATTGAAAACATCGGGCTCATCACCACGCTGCCCCACGATTTCTCCGGCCGTTTCGTCGAAGCGGTCTGCCGTCACGTCTCGGCGATCGACGCGCTCCCGGTACTCGGGATCCCGGATCCGGACCCCGGCGGCGAACAGTTGAAGATCGCCATCAAGATGGCGACGCGCGGCATCCGCGACCTTGTCGTCTGGGGGGCAGACCGCTCGTTCGATTTCACCGTCTTCGAACGGCTTAAGATCCTCGGGGTCAACATGGTGTTTTACGATCAGGTGATTCCGGGCGCTTACGCCGATTACGTCGGGCTCGACAATTGCGACGCCATCGCAATGCTGCTCGACCGGGCATTTGCAGATGGGGCGGAGGAGTTCCGTTTTCTCACCCGCGCCGATCTCGACGTCGACACCAACGCCGAGCGCGAGGCCGCGTTTATCGAACATTTGAGCAGGCGCAACGCGAAGTTTGAAATCATCCGCGTCATGCCGCAAGACGCCTCCCGTTATGCGCGGGAACTGGCGATCCCCCCGGTAAAAAAGACGGCATATCTGGCCGTCAACGCCCCTACGCTTCAGATGCTGTTCCCGACGCCGGTTGACAACGCAACTCTCTGCTGCGTAGACTGTACGCGCGAGGCGCTGGCGCTCGGGGCAATCTGCTGCCGCCAGCCGATCGATGAAATGGCGGCGGCGGCGGTCGAATCGCTTTGTCTCCAACGCAAAGGGAAGACACACAGCCGGATTCGCCGGTTCAAAGGGGAGTTTGTGACGCAATGAAAATCTTCGCGCAAGGCTGGTCCTTTCATCGCGACGGCCCCGGGTGCCGCCGGATCTATTACCTCAAGGGGTGCAATCTCGCCTGCCGCTGGTGCGCCTCGCCGGAAAGCATTCCGGCCGGGGACGGGATGCTTTACTATCCCGAACGGGCGGAAGGAGATGCGTTGGGTGAACTCTGCCCGCACGGAGCCATTCAAAACAGGGAGCTCGACCGGGCTGTCTGCGCAAAGTGCCCGGATTTCATCTGCCGCAAATGGAAGCACCCGGCCATCGAGTGGTGCGGCAAAGATGTT
>JAVBSA010000388.1:0-6144 GCA_031556915.1 Victivallis sp. | reverse complement strand
GCTCTTCACTTAACTGGTAATGCCATTTTTTTGACCACGAAATACACGAAAAACACGAAAGGGGAGAGGGAAAAATTTCGTTTTGATTTTTTTTCGTGTGTTTCGTGTATTTCGTGGTCTTTTAAATGAAGAGTATTGGACGTGTCGGACAGACCCTGGCGTTTGAACAAGAGGCTTTGTACTCGCGGTCAGCGCAAACCGCATCGTCCGACGCGTCCGACCTGTCCGACCCGTCCGACTTGACCGCCTGTTTTCGGTTGGCGCTTCGCATACGCGTCAGCGTGAGCCGGTTTGACTTTCAGGGGGCGGGGGGGTATACTATGGCGGAGGGTTTGTATGGGGCAGTCGTCGCGAACGAGTTCGGGAATTTATCATCGGATCAGCTTTTTTTCGGATGATTTTCCTTTCAGCATTCAGCGTGAGCTGGATTTGCCTGCCGACTTCAACGAGTCGAAGCGGTTCAAGCGGGAGTTCTGGAAGATCGTCTGCGTCTTCGGCGGCCATGGCGACGTGTTGGTCAACGACACGCATCACCCGATCGGCGCCGGGAGTATTTTCCTGGTGCATCCCGACGACTCCACTTCGTTCCGGATCGAGAGTGAAGCGCTGGATATCTACAACATTCTTTTCATGCCCGACCTTTTGCGCGAGGAGCTTCGCGAGCTTCAGGACGACTTCGACTTTTTTTCCGTGATGCGCCGCGGGGGGCGCGACGGGGGAGACCGGTTCCGCATCACCCGGAGCGACCCGGAAATGCGGCGGCTCGTCCGCACATTGGAGAGGGAGTTCGACCGGATGGAACAGAACTACCGGCTCCGGATCCGGCTGCTTCTGGTGGAGCTTCTGATCCTGCTGGCGCGCAAAGCCGCCGGCAAGGTCAGGCGCCAGAGCGCCGGGGAGCTGACCGGTTACATCAACCATCTGATCGAGAGTTATTTCCGGGAACCGTTCGAGCTCGACGCGGTGGCGCGCAAGACGGGAATCGACAAAAGCCGTCTCTGCCGCCTCTACCGGGCCGGGAGCGGTCTCACCATCATGGAAGCCTTGCGTCTCCGCCGCCTGAAAGAAGCCGCGGAACTGCTCACCGGAACCGAACAGAGCATTTCCGAAATCTGTTTTGAAAGCGGCTTCAAGGATTTGAGTTATTTCTATCGCAGTTTCACCGCGCACTTCGGGCAGGGCCCCGGCGAATATCGCCGTCAGCGGGCTTGACGCAACGCTTCGTAGAGGACGATTCCGGTTGCGTTGGCGAGGTTCAAACTGCGGTGAAACTTGCCTTCCATCGGGATTTTGATCAGTTTTTCGCGGTAGCGGTCGTAGAAATCGGGGGGGAGACCGCTCGATTCCCGGCCGAATACCAGGTAGGCTCCTTCGGGGAATTTGACATCCCAGTGGGCGGTTTCTCCTTTGGTTGAGACGAAAAACATTTGGGCCGGGGGATTTGCGGCCAGGAACGCTTCCCAGTCCGGATAAACGGCGTAGTTGAGATACTGCCAGTAATCCATGCCGGCTCGTTTCAGGTGTTTTTCGTCGAGCGAGAAGCCCAGGGGTTCGATCAGGTGCAATTTTGTGTCCGTGGAGACGCAGAGACGGCCGATGCTCCCGGTGTTCTGCGGAATTTCGGGCATAACCAGCACGATATGGAACGGTTCCCTCACGCTTCTCTCCGCATCCGGGCGACGAACATGGAGTCGCAATCGCCGTCGAAACTGTAGAGCTGGAGCATTCCGGAACAAGGTTCGCCGGTGAGCGGGTGGGGGAAGGGTTCCAGGGTATATTCCGGGTGCGTTTCGAGGAAGGAACCGGCGACACCGCCGTTTTCCGCCGGGAAAAGCGAACAGGTTGCGTAGATGAGGACACCGCCCGGTTTGACCGCGCTCTCGGCGTTTTCGAGAATCCGGCTCTGTAGCGCGGCCATTTCGGCGATTTCCTCCGGCTTCACGGTCCAGCGGCCGTCGGGGTTGCGCCGCCAGACGCCGGCGCATCTGCTCTGCGCGTCGACGAGAACGCCGTCGAATTGGCGGAGTTGTTTGCCGTGGAAGGCTTTGCCGTCCCACTCTCGGGTGACGATATTGGGGAACCCGGCGCGCTTGGCGCGGCTTCTCAGGTCTTCGAGTTTATAACTGCGGATATCGCAGGCGACCACGGTTCCTTTGCGGTTCATGAGGTCGGCCAATTCCAGGCTTTTGCCGCCCGCTCCGGCGCAGCAGTCGAGCCAGCGTTCCCCCGGATGCGGGTTCGCCACGAGGCCGATGCACTGGCTGGCGAGGTCCTGAACTTCAAACTCCCCGCGCCGGTAGGCTTCGAGGGTGAAAAGATTCACTTTGGGGTTCGAGACCGCGAAAGCGCTTGCAATGCGTTCGTGGCGGCGGACTTCCAGCCCGGCCGCGCGGAGTTCCGCAGCGAGGCGGTCGTGTTCGGCGGTTTGACATCTCAGCCACATCGGCGGGCGGCAACAGAGGTCGCCGAGAAAACGTTCCCTGGGAAAATCGGGGGGGAGCAGCGGGAAAAGCCACTCGGGAACGAGGTCTTCAAGCCGGAATGCCGCGCTGCTGCCGAACACCGCGGCGAGCGATCGGGCGCGGCCGACCAGGTCCGGCGCGGCTTTCGGCCACGGAATGCCCAGGTCTTTCGCAATCGCGTCGGCGGCGGAGAGGTTGGCGCTTTCCAGGTAGAGCGCCGCAAACAGGAGCGCATCGAGCTCGATTCGGGAGAAATGGATTTCACCTTTTTCCACTTCATTTCGCCGTTCTTCGGGCAGGAGTTTGCGGAGAAACCCCCAGTAGCGGAGCATGGCGTAGATGCTTTCGCCGATCAGTTGACGGTCGCGGGAGCCGAGCTGGCGGTTTTCGCGGAAAAAGTTCGACAGCACGCGGTCGGCCGGTTTCCCGGAGCCGAAGACTTCACCCAGTACGATCCGGGCGGCGCTGTTGCACGACTTTACCTGCGAACGAAATTTTTTTTCATTTATTTTGTCTATCATGATAATAAAATAGCTCCTAATTTCGTTTTTTACATGAGAAGTCCTCTTTTTTCTATGGAAAAAAGTTGAAAATTGCAATATATTGTCGGATCAATAGGAATCCAAGGAGTTGCGGGATTGTTTGAATGAATAAGAAAACATTTGTCTGGATCGTCGTTCTTCTGCTGCTGGCGGGAGCCGTTTATTACATCGTCGCCGAAGTGCAGAGACGCGCCGCCGCCGAAAAAGAAGAGAAGAAGAAGGGCGGTGTCGCCGCGGTGGCGGTCGAGGCCGCCGATCCGGTCCGGACCTCCATCGAAGACCGCCGTATTTTCACGGGAACGCTGAAGCCCGGCACGCTGGTTGAAATCGCCCCCAAGGTGGGCGGGCGTCTTCAGGTCATCAACTACGACGTCGGCGACGCGGTCAAGGGCGGAACGGTCATCGCAAAGATCGAGGATGTCGAATACAAGCAGTCGGTCGACCAGGCCGCCGCCGATCTCGAAGTCGCCAAGGCGCAGCTGAGGCAGGCTGAAGTGATGCTCGACCTCCGCCGCCGCGAGTATGAACGGTACAAAGCGCTCGACGAGAAGAAGGCGACCACGCAGGCGCTGCTGGAATCGGCCGAGACCGCGTTCCACGCCCAGGAGGCAACCCACCGCATGCAGGCCGCCGAAGTTAATCGCCGCGAGGCGATCCTGGATAACGCCAAGCTCAAACTGGCCGATTGCATCATCACCGCCGATTGGCCGGAGAATGAAACCCGTTATGTCGGCCACCGCTTCTACGACCAGGGCGCGCTGCTTTCGCCGAACCAGACGATCCTGACCATCGCCGAAATCGATCCGCTGCTCGCGGTCATCTATGTGATTGAGCGCGATTACCCCTATGTGAAAATCGACCAGGAAGCGGCTTTGCGGACGGACGCGTATCCTTCGGCCACCTTCAAGGGCCGGATCGTCCGCATCGCCCAGCTGCTGGAGGACAACACGCGCCAGGCGGCCGTGCAATTGGAGATTCCCAACAAAGATCTGAAGCTCAAGCCCGGCATGTTTGTCCGGGTGGAGCTGATTTTCGCCTCACGGGCGAACACAACGGTCGTTCCCCGCAACGCCGTGGTGCGGCGCGACGGCAAATACGGGGTGTTCCAGCTGGATATTGCGGCGTCGAAGGTGCAGTTCGTACCGGTCGAGGTCGGAATTTCTTCCGGCGAACGGATTGAAATTCTTTCGCCCGCCGTCGAGAAGCCGGTCATTACGCTCGGGAACCATCTGCTGACTCATGATGTTCCGGTGATCCTGCCGGCGAGATTCCGGCCGGCGGCGGCCGTGGAGGGCGAGGCGAAGTGAGCATCTCGGAATTCTGTGTACAGCGACCGATTTTCATCTCCATGGTGAGCTGTATCGTGCTCATCCTCGGCGGAGTCGCGCTTCAGAAGCTGCCGGTCGACCTGATGCCGGACATCACTTATCCGGCCGCGACCATCGTCACCACTTACGAAGACGCCAGCCCGGAAGAGGTCGAAGAGCTGATTTCCAAGCCGATCGAAACAGCGCTTGCCGCCGTTTCGGGGGTCAAGGAGATCGTTTCGACTTCGGGCGAAGGCTCCAGCAACGTCACCGTCTCCTTCAACTGGGGAATCAACCTCGACGCGGCGGTCTCCGACGTGCGCGACCGGCTCGACCGGGTGGTGCCGCGGCTGCCCGACGACGCGGACCGGCCGATCCTCTATAAATTCGACTCGGCTTCGCAGCCGATCCTCCGCATCGGAGTCTCCACCAACATCGATTTGCTGGACGCCCGGCAATTGATCGAAGACCAGATTCAATACCGGTTGGAACGCATCGACGGCGTGGCTTCGATCAGCATCGGCGGCGGGTTGGAGCGCGAGATCCAGGTTCTGCTCGACGTGGACAAGGCGCGCAAACTCGATACGCCGCTCGAAAACGTTTTGACGGTGCTCCGCAACGCCAACGTCACCACCCCGGCCGGAAACCTGCGCGAGGACCGGCTGGAAATCCGGGTGCGCACCCCCGGCACCTTCACCACCATCGAACAGATCAGCCAGACGGTCATCGCCACCGGGAAAAACGGCGAGATGATCCGGCTCGGCGACGTGGCGGAGGTGGTGGACACCCACTCCAAAGTCACCCGCCACGTCCGCGTCAACGGCAAGCCCGGAATCATGCTCATGGTCTACAAACAGTCCGGAGCCAACACCGTGCGGGTCGCCGACGAGGTGCTGAGCGAGGTGGAGAAGGTCAACCAGGAATTCGGCAACCAGGTGCGTCTCCAGGGGATCATCAACTCGGCGGAATACATCGAAAACTCCATCTCCAGCGTCTCCGACGCGGCGATTTCGGGCGGGTTGCTGGCGATCGTGGTGCTTTTCCTGTTCCTGCGCAACTTCGGCAGCACGATCGTGATCGGCATCAGCATCCCGATGTCGATCATCGCGACGTTCGCATTGGTCTACTTCTGCGGGTACACCCTCAATTTGATGACGCTGGGCGGTCTCGCCCTCGGCGTCGGGATGCTGGTGGACAACTCCATCGTGGTGCTGGAAAATATCACCCGGCACCGCGATAACGGCATGCCGCCCGATGAGGCGGCGGTCAAAGGAACCAACGAAGTGGGGGTCGCCATTACGGCAAGCACGCTCACCACACTCGCCGTGTTCCTGCCGCTCCTCTTTATGGATGGGATGGCGGGGGTGATGTTCCGGCAATTCTCCAGCGTGGTGGCGTTCTCTTTGAGCTGCTCGCTTTTCACCGCGATCACGCTGGTGCCGATGCTTTCGGCCAAGGTGCTCACTTCGAGCTACAGCGTGGATGACTCGAATTTGTCGTGGACGAAAAAAATTCTCGCCTCCACCGAATATTTTCAGCGCTGGCTGGAAAAGGTGTACGGCGGCGTGCTCGACACGGTGCTGCAATATCGCTGGACGTTTATTTTCTCGCTGCTGCTCCTGGTCGGAGCGTCGGCCTTTCTGGTGCCGTACATCGGTTCGGAGCTGATGCCCAAGGCGGACGAAGGCGAAGTGCGCATTTTCCTCGAAATGGAAGTGGGGACCAGCCCCGATGTGGTGAATCAGACGGTGATCGCCTCCGAACGGATCATCCGCGAGGTTTGCGGCAACGATATGACCGGCTGGGTGACCTTTGCGGGAGCCTCGAACTGGC
>JAVBSA010000536.1:0-4906 GCA_031556915.1 Victivallis sp. | reverse complement strand
GCTCTTCACTTAACTGGTAATGCCATTTTTTTGACCACGAAATACACGAAAAACACGAAAGGGGAGAGGGAAAAATTTCGTTTTGATTTTTTTTCGTGTGTTTCGTGTGTTTCGTGGTCCTTTAAATGAAGAGTATTGGACCTGTCGGACAAGTCGGACAGGTCCGACAGACCCTGGCGTTTGAGATGACCGCCCTTGCACTCGCAGTCAGCTCAAACCGCATCGTCCGACCCGTCCGGCTTGTCCGACAGGTCCGATTTGACCATCAGTTCCCTGCTGGCGCTCTGCATACGCGCCAGCGTCAGGGGGTGATCCGCTCGATGGCTTTGACCGTGTAGCGGCCGCCGACGTCGCCCTCGAACGAGCCGTCGGCGTGAACGCTCCCGCGATAATCGCCGCCCTGTTCAAAGGTGAAGCTGACGCCGTCGTCGGCGAAGAGGGGGGCGGGAGCGGCGTCTTTGCCGTAGATCCGCAACGTAAGTTGATGCCGCATCCCGTCTGTCACATATTCCACCGGGTCTGCGAGGGGGACGACGCTGCCGTATTTCACCAGGATGGGGAGGGTGCGGATATCGGGAGTAAGAAAGACCTCGTTTTCGAAGACTTCGCCGGTGTGGAAATCGCACCAGCACCCGGCGGGGAGGGGCATGGTGAGGGACTCCATTCCGGCGCGGAAGGGGACGACGAGGAGGCGGTCGCCTGCGAGCCAGGCGTAATCGACTTCGCGGAGGCGTTCGTCGTCGGGGTAATCCATGGCGAGCGCGCGGAAGGGGGGCGTTCCATCGAAGTGATAGGCGGCGAAGGCGGCGTAGAGATAGGGGATGAACCGCATGCGCAATTCGAGCGCTTCGCGGGTGAAGCCTTCGAGGCGTTCCTGTTCTTCGGCCGGATAGAATTCGTTTGCCGTGTTCTTTTCGCGGAGGAGCTGCCGCCAGGGCGGGTTCGGCATCATCCAGATATTGAGCAGCATCTGGGGTGCGAGGATCATGGCCTGGAGACGACGGAGATAATCTTCGGGGGAGCGGGCATGACGCATTTCGGGCGTCCAGAGCATTCCGCAGAATCCGGCGGTCGTGACGCCGCGGATGAATTCGTCATGAGCATAGAGGTCGCTGTAGAGGACGAAAGGCTGGGGGGCGGCAAAGGCATGGGCGTTGCGGACGTTGCCGAAGGTGCGGACGCCTGCCGCGCGGCAGGCGGTGTCGATGGTCTCCATATAGAGGTTGCCGAGAAGGGAATGCATCTCTTCGCCGTCGAGGCCGGAGGGGAATTGCGAGCATTCCGGGAATGACCAGGGGCTGGAGATGAAGTCGGAGTTGTCGCATTCGTCGAGTTTGAAGGCGCTGATTCCTTTTTTGACGAGCTCTTCGGTGTGGTAATTTGCGAAGATGTTCCGGGCTTGCGCCGAAGTGAAGTCGGGGACCAGCCCTTTCCACACCTCGAAATCGCCGGACCAGGGGCGCAGTTCCCGGTAGAATGGCGCGGCGGGGTGGGTGAAAGCATGCTCCCAGAGGTTGATGCGGTAGTGGAGATCGCGGATTTTGCCGATGAAGGGCTGCGGATCGGGGAACCGTTCCGGACTCCAGGCGAAACTGCATGAATAGGCGTGCGACTGCCAGCCGGGTTCCAGCCCCAGCACGTCGCAGGGGATGTGTTTTTCACGCAGTTCCGCGGCCATTTTCAACGCCTCTCCGGCGTTGAATTTGCCGCAGGTGCGGTAGTTGCAGCCGAGCCCCCATTCGGGAGGCAGCGCGCCGCCGCCCGAGAAGAGAATGTAGCGCCGCACCGCGTCGAGAAGGGTGCGGCCTGTGAAAATATAAATGGCGATTCCCTGAGCGGCGGGGATATCGACGAGCATCGGGGCGACGGCATTGTTGTCGCCCGCGTAAAGTTCGGCTTCGGTGAGTTTGACTTCGCCCTGTTCCGTCATGGCGCGGCCTTCGCCGAGGGGGACGTTGCCTCCGCAGTAGAAGGAGGCGTAACGCGAGGTGTCGAAGAGCACCCCGTAATTGGCGGTCGAAAAATAGACGGGGCAGGGGGCATGGCTGTCGCCGGTATCGGTGGCGGGGTCGCTGTTGACCCGGAGCGTCCGTTTTTTACCGGTGTGCCGGAGTCGTTTCAGATTGAGTCCGAGCCCGTAGATATCCTCGCCCGGCGCGAGGGGCAGTTCGATCCGGCACCCGCGCCGGAGCTGCTGAAAGCGGATCTCCGCCGGATCGAACGGGAGTTTCCCTTCGGGCATCCGCCCGATGGCCTCGCCCTTCGGCGGTTTGACGTAGCATTGGGAAGAGGGGGGATTCCGGTCCGGCGTGCCGAAAACGAGGTGGAAAATGCCGGGAAAAAGTTCATTCATCATTCTTGCGTTCTCCATATGGTCAAACCATACCATACTGCCGCATTCGAGTTTTTCAATCGGAAAAAAATCAGAGAATTTTATTTCCTTCATGTTGCATTGATACTACATTTGTGGTATAATAAAAACAAAGGAGGATTCTATGAAGAAAAATATCGCAACTCCCGCCGAGTGGGAAGTTCTGGAGGTTCTGTTCCGGCGTTCGCCGTTGAGCGCGCGGGAGGTTTTTGATTTGTTGGAGGGATACGGCGGTACTTATCAAACTGTCCGCACGCTTCTGGAACGGCTGCTGGGCAAAGAAATATTGCGCAGGGAGGATTGCCATGGAATCTGGGTTTTCCGCCCGGCGTGCCGTCGCGAGGAGATTATCCGGGAAGAGGGGCGCGGTTTCCTGAAGCGTTTCTTCGCCGGGAATCCCGCGCTGGGCGCGGCTTACTTCATTGAAAACGAAGCGGTTTCGGAGGAGGAGCTGCGCCGGCTGCGCGAGCTTCTCGACCGGAAGCTGGGGAAGGGGGGCGGCAATGCGTGAACTGTTCCGGCCTGAAGTATTGCTCGGCTCCCTTCTTTGGGCGTCGCTGACCTTTACCGTGACGGCGCTGCTGCTGCGTTGGGCGGCCCGGCGCTGTCCCGGCCTCGGCGGTACCCCGTTTTTCTTCCGGGTTTACGCATTTTTGCCGCTGCGGCTGCTGCTGCCGGTTCCGGCTCCCTGGGGGGCGTTGCCGGAATCGGCGCTTTGGGGGTGGCTGCTGCTGGTCTGGGGGGCGGGAGCGCTCGCCGTGTTCGGCGCATCTTTGCTGAGGACCTTCTTCTGTTACCGCCGAATCGTCGCAGAAGAAGAGGCGGTTCCGGAGGAGCTCTCGGGGGAATTCGTTTCCGCACGGCGGCACCTCGGCATCCGGAGCCGCCCGGTTCTTCTGGTGACGCACGGCGTCGCTTCGCCGATGCTGATCGGCACGATCCGGCCGCTCGTGGTGATCCCGGGGGCGTGGGCGCGCCGGGCGGGAGCCGAATTGCGCTGTTTGCTGTTTCATGAACTGACGCACTTTAAAAATGGAGATCTGCTGATGGGGTGGTTATGGACGCTGGCCGGCGCGGTGCATTGGTTCAATGCATTGATTCCGGGAATTCTGAAACAGGCGCGCTTCTACCGGGAATTGCGCTGCGACGACATGGTTTGCCGGAAACTTCCGGCGGAGGTCTACGGCAGGACGCTGCTCGACTTTGCCGCTTCGCCGGTGCGCTTTGCCGGAGCCGCTTCGCTGGCCGAAGAGCCGGGGGAACTCGAGCTGCGGATCGGCAGGCTCGCCGAAAGAAAGAGCCTGCGAAAAGGCAGGGGGTGGCTCGCCGTTGCGATGCTGCTGATTTGCGGCTCCCTCCTGCCGTTTTCCGCCCCCGGGAGCGAGGCAAAGGAGCGATACGGCAAGAACGCCGAGCGGATTTTCGCCGCGTTCACGGCCGGCAAGAGCGAAGCGGAATTGGAATCGATCCTGACCCCGCCGGTGGCCGCCGGGCTCAAGAAGGGGGGGCGGGCTTGCAACCCTTTCCAGGCAGGTCTCCGCAAAGTACGGTGATTTCCTCGGATTCGACGGGGAGACGGAGGTCGGGGAGAAGGAGAACGCTTTCTTTGCAATCCGGAAAGCCCGTTACCGGAACGGCAATATCCTGCTGATCGCCAATCTGGAGCGTTCCGGAAAGATCGCCGGTTTCTTTATGAATCCGCTCCCCTCCGACCCGGTCAGCACCGGGACGTTCGGCGGGGAAGAGGTCACCTTCGGCAAGAAGGAATTTCCGCTCAAAGGGATGCTGCTGATTCCGAAAACGGGCCAAGCCCCCTATCCGTTGGTCATTCTGGTGCACGGCTCGGGACCGCAGGACCGGGATGAGACGATCGGTCCGAACAAGCCCTTCCGCGATATCGCCCATGCGCTCGCCGAACGCGGAATCGCGTCGCTCCGGTACGACAAACGGACTTTGGCTTATCCTGCGGCATTCGCTCCGGGGAAGGAATACACGCTCGACGACGAAGTGACCGATGACGCGGTTGCTGCGCTCGCCTTTGCCAGGGAACGCGGCGGAATCGACGGCTCCCGGCTCTATGTTCTCGGGCACAGCCTCGGCGGAGCGCTGGCCCCCCGGATCGGGAAGGGCGGCGGCGCGAAAGGCGTGATCCTGATGGCGGCACCCGCCCGCCCGTTTGAAGAGGTGGTAAGCGACCAGTACCGCTATCTTGCGCCCGGCATATCCGATCTGGCGGTCGCCGCCGAAGTGGACAAGCTGAAGGCCTGCTGTTCACCCGGTTATTGGCGGGAGCTTACTGCCCTGAAGCCGGAGGATTTTTCCGGTCCGGTCCTGGTTCTGCAGGGCGGCAGGGATTATCAGGTGACGAAAAAGGATTTCGACCTCTGGAAACAATTTTTCACGGGGCGGAAGAATGTCGAATTCCGTTATTACGACGACTTGAACCACCTGATGCAGACCGGCTTGGGACCGGCCGGGCCGCAGGAGTATGGGAAGGCGGTTCCGGTCTCCGGCAAAGTGACCGGCGATATCGCC
>JAVBSA010000296.1:0-5710 GCA_031556915.1 Victivallis sp. | reverse complement strand
GCTCTTCACTTAACTGGTAATGCCATTTTTTTGACCACGAAATACACGAAAAACACGAAAGGGGAGAGGGAAAAATTTCGTTTTGATTTTTTTTCGTGTGTTTCGTGTGTTTCGTGGTCCTTTAAATGAAGAGTATTGGACTCGTCGGACATGTCCGACCGTGAACGTTAGTCGCAGAAGGGGTCATGCAGACGCGTCAGCGCTTGCCGAAAAGACCGACCCATTACGCCGGGTGTTTTTTTTGGTCTTTTTGTGTATTTTTTTTCAATACAGTATTGACATTGGAGCGGTTTTGTGTCATAATATAACTGTGTTTAAAATAAATACAGAAAATACGCTTTTATGGTCGATACCAACATCAAATTCAGCCGGGCGGATCAACTGACGCAGCATTTGACGGAACGATGCGGACGGTTGCCGGCGGGCGGCAAGTTTCTTTCCGTCCGCCAGATCATGGATGAATTCTGCGTGAGCCAGATCACGGTGAAACAGGCGATCGAACGGCTCTGCGAATCCGGCGTGCTCGAGGCGCAGGACCGCCGCGGTTATTTTGTTCGCCGCGCCCGCCGTTACGGCAAAATCGCAGCGCTGGTTCCGCGACTGCAGGAAAACAATTATGAAGACGATTTCCGGGAACATTTCTCCCGCGAAGCTGCGAGTTCCGGGTTCGAGTTTGAAATTTTCACATATGAGAACAGCGAAGAAGTCATCTACCGGCTGGGCGAATTGAAAGCCGACGCGATCCTGTTCCGCCCCTATTCCCATGAAGCGCTCACCGCCGCCCGGCTCAACCGCATCATGGCGATTCCGGTTCCGGTGATCCTGGTGCATAACACGGTGCCGATCGAAAACTGCCGTTATGTGGACAGCGACAACGAGTTTTGCGGAATCCTCGGCGCGACCCACCTGATGATCAACGGCCACCGCAAGCTGGCGCTGTTCCTCTCCGAACCGGATCTGCCCAGCATCCGGCAGCGGTCGGCGGGATTCCTCAAGTGCGCCGCGGCTTACAATGTCAAAGTCGAACTTCTCGATCCCGAAATCCAAGTCGGGGAGCACTCGCCCTCCAGAAGCCGGGAGTTCATGGAGCAATATTTGCGCGAACACCCGAAACCGGAATTCACCGGGCTCTTCGTTCTCTCCGAACTGCCCGCGCTCGAAGTCCTTGCCGCCATCCGGCAAAGCGGCCTCTCCGTGCCGGGTGACATCAGCCTCATCGCCGTCGGGCACAGCTTGCACGAATCCGGCGTCGGGCTGACCACCATCAACACCCGCCGGGACCAGGTGATCCACCATGCGTTGGAGATCGTGAAACGGCACTTTGAAAACAGTCCGGGTGCGCTCGAGCAATATAAGGTGACTCCCGAGATCCATTCAGGCAATACTGTCCTCAACCTCAGATAAGAAAGGTTTCAATCAATGAAAAAGAACTCGTTTACCCTGATTGAGCTCCTCGTCGTCATCGCAATTATCGCGGTCCTGGCTTCGATGCTGCTGCCCGCTTTGCAGCAGGCGCGCAACAAAGCCCGCGAAAGCACATGCACCGGCAACCAGAAGCAGGTGATCGCCGCCCAGGGGATGTATGCGGCGGACAACAACGGACGCATGGTGGTCGCCATCGGCGGTCGGCCGTTCTCCGAAGCCTTGCTCGGCGCCCGGCTGAACGGCGCTCCGAACTGGGATTATACGCCGGATTCCAAGTTCGTCGGCTATCTTTCGCCGGCAAGCAAGCAAATTCTCGTCTGTCCCTTCCATATGCAGGCCGCCAACAAGCAGTTCGACGGCTGGCAGACCAACGGCATGTATATGGGCGTCTGGGACGCCAGCTACACCAACAACAAGGGGCTTGTGGGCGATTACATCAACCACGTCAACTCACAGAACTCCTTCTACATGATCAGCAAAGCCAAGCGGCCCAGCGAGCTGCATATCTATGCCGACACCGCGCAGTATGGGGCGACGGACTATTTCAAGTCCCCGCGCGGAATCAATATGTTCAGCGTCATCGTCGGCAACGGCGTGGGAGTCCCCTCGGGCGGAACGGATTCCGGTATATGGATGGGGCACCACGGGTTGGCGAACGTCTCGTTCATGGACGGGCATACGGCGACGAGGTCCACCCTTCAGTTGCGCGATGGCGCAATGAAAGTCAAAAAAGTGATTACCCTCGAGCTGGAACGGCGCGGCATGTAATCCCATTCATCGGACAGGACAAAACTTATGAATTTCAAAACTATTTTTATGGCCGCCGCCCTCTTTGCGGCGGCCGGATATGCCGCTGCCGCCGATTCCCCCTGGGGAATCTGCTGCCACCCCCACTCGAAAATGGAGTGGCAGAACATCGACAAACAGTTCAAAATGATGCGCGACGCCGGAATGACCTCCTTCCGGCACGATATGAAGTTCAGCTGGATCGCCCGGACCAAAGGCGCCTATGACTTCGATTCCTACGATAAACTCCTGGCGAAGGCGGACGAATACGGCCTCGATTACCTCCCCATCCTGGAAGGGTACGATTGGGAAATCGAAAAAAGCCGCCCCGACGCCAAGCCGCTTTACAAGCACCCGGAGGAATGGCGAAAATTCGTCCGCGCCTGTGCCGCGCATTACAAAGGCAAGCTCAAAATCTGGGAAATCTGGAATGAACAGGACGGAGGCTTCTGGAAGCCCAATCCCAATGCGGCGCAATATGTGACGCTCCTCAAGATCGCCTATGAGGAACTGAAAGCCGCCGATCCCGAAAACATCGTCATGGTGGGCGGGCTCTGCAGTTGGAACACCGGCTATCTCCGCGATCTGTACGCTGCGGGAGCAAAGGGGTATTTCGACGCGATCGCCGTGCATCCCTACAACTGGGGCCCGGACCGCAGCGCTTTCCAGCTGAAACGGATGGCCGAGTTCAAACAGATTCTCGCCAAGAACGGCAATGCGGGAACCCGGCTCTGGATCACCGAATGCGGCGGCGCCACCCACCGCAGCAACCTTCTCGTTCAGCAGCCGGACGCAATCAGCCGCGCCGTCGCGTATGCGGCGGAGAAGATCGGCCGCAAACTGCCGGAACAATGGGTCGTGGGAGCCCCGGTTTCGCTGGAGTATCCGGATCAGGAGTTTGAAGCGGCCCGTCCCTGGCTGCCGGGCGCCCGGATCGTTCCCGTGACCCCCGCCGAACTGGCGCGTCTCAGCCCCGACAAAGTGCCCGTCTTCATCGGCGGCGAACACGTCACCGTTCAGGGCGACTACAAGGAGCCGATGATGAAGTATCTGGAGAAGGGCGGCATTCTGCTCGCGTTCGGCGACGTCCCTTTCTACAACATCCGCTGCCGCAACGAACAGGGCAACTGGACGACGCGCGGCGCGGCGAATGAATTGCACCCCCTGTTTGGAATCGGTTTCCAGGCGCACTGGACGAAGAAAGGAATTCCCGCCCACACTTCGAGCGTCCGCACGCTCGAAGCCGGCAAAGAAGCCGGCATCGCCGACCTCTCGAACGTCTATGTCACAAGGTTCCTCACGGCGGATAACCTGCCGAAGGGCGGGAAATACATTCCGCTGGTCCAGGCGCTGGATTCCGAGGGGAAATCCATCGGCGACGGCCTGGCGCTCTACACCTCGCCGAAACGGAAGGGCGCGATCCTGGCCTGTACGCTGCAATTTTCGGGCGGCTACAGCGAAGAGGATCAGGCCCGGCTCCTTCAGACGATCTACCTGGCCTATCTGGAGCACGGCATCGAGCGGATTTACTTCTACGACTTTCATAACGACGGCATGACCGCGGCGGAAAAGGAAAACAATTTCGGCATCGTCCGCTGGAATTACGAACCCAAACCCGCCTATGCCGCCTACCGGGAAATGACTGCCGCGCTCGGCAAAGCGCCGGTATTCGTGAAACGTCCGGCGAACCTGCCCGCCGGTGTACACGCGCTCCTCTTCGAACGCGCCGAAGGCGGCAAAGTGCTGGCCGCATGGTCGACCGGAGAAGCCGGCGTTTTCCAATATGAAGGCCGGGAAATCAAGGCGGGAACAGATGTGACTTTTACGGCTTTATGACCGGTTGTTCCTGCCAGAGAACCGTTTCTTTGGCGGGAGCGTAAAGCTGAAAGCTGCGGAGGTTGTCTTTGGCGCTGACCCGCAGCACCAGGGGAGCTTCCTCCGCATAGCGCAGCGTGACGATTTTGCCGGCGCCGTTGATGACCCGGATCGCCTGCGTTTCGAGGTCGCCGTCGGCGTCGACGCGAATCACCCGCGGCAACTGCTGGTTCAACAGCATGAAGCCGGCCAGCGAAGTAATCAGCATGTCTTCCGCTCCCCGCTCACTGTATTCGGAGGGCGGGGCGTTATTCACGATGTTCCCCCCGGGCGGATCCCCGGCGGGCAACATGCGGCAGCCGGCAAGCAGACCCGACGCCAAAGTTATGACAATCAATCGTTTCATAATGTTAATATGGCATGACCTGTTTGGAATGTCCAGTTTCGATTTCCTCTTTTTCCGGAATTTTACTTGCACTTCTATTTAACCGTGTTACCTTAATGGAATAGAAAGTCCAAGGAGATTCACAATGAGAGCCAAACCGTTTCTGATTCTGTGCGCCGTTCTTTTCACCGCCTGCGGCGCATTTGCCCAGATGGGCATGGATATCGTGCTCAACCGCGGCACCTACATGCAGTATGAACCCATCTTCGCCTGCGTGACGCTGCGCAACGACACCGGCCGGCCGCTGGTCTTCGGCAACAATCCCAAACTTCAGGGATTCCTGCTGTTCGAAGTGACCGACCAGAAAGGGCAGGTCATGCCCAAACGCAAAAATGCGGAGCTCGGCAGCACCGGGTTGATCCTGATGCCGGGCCAGATCCGCCGGCTGGTCATCCCCATCAACCGTTTCTACAATGTCGATACGCCGGGAGTCTATCGCGTGCATGCCTACATCTCCCACGCGCTGCTGCCGAACGAGTATAAGACCAAAGAACTCAAGTTCTACGTCGATAAAGGCGTAACCGTCTGGCAGAGAACCGTCGGAGTCCCGGAACTCAACGCCGAAAAGGCTTCCGAAATCGCCCGGAAACGCTCCTATGTCATCCGTACCGTCATCGAAAACGCCACCCAGAAATATTTCTATCTGTTCGTCGAAGACGACGATATGGTGTACGCCGTGATCCGCGTCGGCAAAGCGGTCGGCCGCGAACCCTTCAAAGCTGACGTCGATATGCTCAGCCGCATCCATCTGCTGATGCCGATTTCACCCAAGGTGTACCAGTATCTCGCATTCACGATCGAAGGGCGGGCGTACGCAAGCGAATACCGCAAAAACTCCGACACCATCCCAACCCTGGTGCGCGACCCCAACAGCGGAATCATACGCCTGATGGGCGGCGAAGAGGCCCGGGCCGGAATCGATTATACCGATCCCAACGACGGAATGAAAACCGGCAACGAACTCATGTTCGAAGACGAAAGCGATGTCCTTCCCGTCATTCCCCAGGCTCCCGAAGCCCCCGCCCTTCCCAAAGGCGGCATGGTGGACCTCGGCGAAAAACTCTGATTCAATGCTCTGCATTTAGCAGAAAATACAGTTTTTTTAACCACGAAATACACGAAAAACACGAAAAAAGACAAGAGATCTTTGTTTCCCTTTCGTGTATTTCGTGTATTTCGTGGTTCCCTTAGAGTTGACGGTATTCGCGCGGGCTTTTGCCGTGGAAGGCGCGGAATTTT
>JAVBSA010000046.1:0-5351 GCA_031556915.1 Victivallis sp. | reverse complement strand
CAGCGGATGCCGCAATAAAAGCAATTTTTCCGGCAGATGTTGGAGACTTCGATCAATCCGCGCAACCGGACGCACTTGCCGACGAACTTGAGCTTCACCCGGTAAGCGGCGGCATAAAGCGCGTTCAGCTCCTCGCGGTCTTTCAGCTCAAGCAAAGCGACAAGCTCCGGTTCGGAAAGCACGCCGCCCCCCTCCGCCTTCGCCAGAATATCGTTCCATTTCATAAACACTTTTCCTCCCCTATTAATGTAGCACAGACAGGGGGAAGATACAATTTTTCCAAAAAAAATTAGACCATTCTAAATTAGACGCCTTGAATTAATATTTCAGAATGTTATATTATGCCATCATCCAGAAAAAACAGTCGGGTGCTTTTTATTTGCACTTTAAATTAGGCTAGGCTAATAAACTATGAAATGGAATTTATTCACGATCCCCGCCGTTCTCCTGACGCTGGCGGCGGCCGCCCCGGAAACTTATCACACCGGAATCAAAGAAATCCTGCCCGCTTTCGAAAACTCCCGGCAGGAAAATGAATTCACCACCCTTCTTCTGGATCGATCCGGCAAGATCCTCGGCCGGCTGAACCTGGAAGACACCGGGCGTTATCCCCGTAAAACCGGATACGGCGGTGAAATCGAAGTCGGCGTCATCACCGATCCTTCCGGAAAAATCATCGGCGTCGTCACCGGCACCCACAACGAGACCTCTTCTTATATGAAGCGGCTCGGCAACCTCAAATTCTTCCAGCGCTGGAACCGGCTCACCCTGAAGGAAGCCGCGGAAAAAAAGGTGGACGCCGTCACCCGCGCCACCTACAGCAGCGAAGCGATCATCCACGGCGTGCAGAGCGCAGCGAAAACCGCGCTTTCCGAAAACAATCAACAGACCAACCATAAATAAAAGGAAACGACATGAAAAAGAAAGTCATCCTCTCCCTCCTCCTCCTGACCGCCTCAACCGTGCTCTTCGCCACATTGTGGCCGGAAAAACAGCAGGTCGGCGTTTTCGTCGGCGTTCAGAACGAACTCGCCGCCGAAGCCGGGGATTTCACCCGTCAACTCCTGGAGCTCGCCTCCCGGAACGACAAAAAGAACTTCGCGACTCACTGCCTCGACGTCAACGACCGCAGCTTGCTCCACTATTTCACGACCCTGCGGAAAAGCAAACTCGTCGACGCCCCCTCCTGGAAGGTCCAAAAAATCGACCGCCGGGAAAATTGGTACATGGTCCTGGTCGAAACGCGCAACAGCGGCGCCTACTGCTGCGTCCTCGCCCGGAACCCGGAGAAAAACGAATGGAAATTTGCCGGTCTCTACGACGAATAATCATCTGAAATAACATATCACGAAAGGATTCCAAAATGATTTCCCGCCCAAAATGTTTCACATTGATCGAACTTTTAGTCGTTATCGCGATCATCGCCCTTCTTGCCGCCATGTTGCTCCCCGCGCTCAGCAAGGCGCGCGAAAAAGCGCATAGCAGCACCTGTGTCAATAACCTCAAGCAGATGGCGTCCGCCCACCTCATGTATGTCGGGGATTACGCCGCGTTCTGTCCGATCAAGGGAGCCGCGAGACCCGACGGCTTGTTCCCCTGGTTTTATGGCCTCGCTCCCGCCGCCATGAGCGGCGGCAATTACGATCTCACCACCGGCGGGTTCCTCCACCCCTATCTCGGCGACGGCACGCAGGTCACGCTTTGCCCCACCTGGCGGATTCCGACCGGCATCACCAATCCCGCCGACAGCCCCAGCGCCGGAGGCTACGGCTACACCCGGTTGACGTTCAGCAGCACGGTCAGCGATACGGATCTTTCCATCAGCAACGGCCGGACCAAGCCGGGCTCGATCAAGCGCCCGACCGAAATCCTGATGTTCGCCGATTGCGCCATGGGCGACGTTCCCACCGCAACCGCCATCCTGGTCCCCAAAGGCATGGGCATGATGGACACCAACGGCACCGTGCACTTCCGCCACGACAAGATGGCCAACGCCGCCTGGTGCGACGGCCATGTCAGCGCCAAGCGCTTTCTCAACGGCAGCGGCGCGGCCCATACGGGACACTTCACCGACGACAACAAGAATTTCGATTACAGAGATTAGGCCATGACTGTCTTCATTACCGCCGTGCTGGTCGCGGCGGCGCTTCAAAGTTTCTGCAAACTCTCACTGCTTCCGCGCAAATGGGAGTTTCTGGCAGGTGCGCTCCTGATTCCGCTGCCGTTCCTCTTTGAAGGACGGATTGCGCAAACCGGCATGCAGTCCATGGTTGCGACCCTCTCCAGCGCGGCGACGCTGGAGAACTGGTGCGCGATGGTGGTCATCCAGGAGCTCTTCACGCTGGTCATCGGCTTCTCGCTCCTCTCGGAGTCGGAATCCGGCGGCCGGATACGCAAATGGAAATACCTGGTGTTCCTGCCCTCGGTTTTGCTCCCGGCGGGGGCGCTGTACCTTCAGATGTACCTCTTTAACACGTTTCCGAACCAGAGCTTCGACCGCCTCACATGGCTGCTTGCCGCGGGGATGCCGCTTGCGCTCGTCGCAACGGCGGAGACGGCTCGTGTGCTCCGGCGCGACCGGGAGAAACGGATTCTCCTCGTGCTCCACGCCGAATATTTCCTCGTTCTCCCGGCGATTTTTCTGCCGGTGGCGGCCACGGCCCGGCTGATGCAAGTCGCGGCGGAACCATTCCCGTACGACGCATTGATCACGCTCGGCGCGCTCGGTGCTTTTGTCATTGCAAGTACCATCGGATTTCAGCTCTATCATCTCTATAAAAGGAAAAAATCAAATGCACACCGTCTCTCAAATTCTTAACTGGGTCTCCAACAGCCTGCTGCTGCCGGTGATTGTTCTCCTGCTTGCGGCCATGGCATCTTCGCTGATTTCGCTCGGCGGATTCTGCGCCACCTACCTGGGGCTGCTCCGCGAGCAGAAGAAACGCGGCGAGCTCCTGAAAAAAATCAAAGCGGCCCGCAAGCTCGATACCGAAGACTTCAAAGCAGGCGGCGTCTTTGCCGACCACCTGGCCGAATTGGCCGCCTTCCGCTGGGATGAACTCGAATGCGAAAAGCGCATCTCCGAATTCCAGCAGGGGTATGAACGCGAGCTCGAACGTGCCAAGTTCATGAGCAAAGTCGCTCCGATGCTCGGATTGATGGGAACCTTGATTCCGATGGGACCGGCGCTGGGCGGACTCGCCTCGGGCGATATCTCCAACATGGCCTACAACATGCAGATCGCCTTCGCAACCACCGTGGTCGGCTGCGTCGCCGCCGGAATCTCGCTCCTCATCTACTCGGTCAAAAAGCATTGGTACACCGAAGAAATCTCCAATCTCCGCTACGTCCTCGACCGCCACCTGGAAGGGACGCAGGAATGAGAAAGCGAGAACGCTACGCCCCCTTCGACGAAAATGACGAGCCCGATCCGATGAGCAACCTCGTGAACCTCTTCGACGTGGCGATGGTCTTTGCGGTGGCGCTCATGGTCGCCTTCGCCATCCAGAGCCGCATGACCGAATTCCTGACCGCCGAAGACGCCACCTTCGTCAAAAACGCGGGCAAGGCCGATATGGAAATCATCGTGAAAAAAGACAATAAAGTAACCCGTTACAAATCGGAACAGACCTCCGGCTCCGGCAAAGGACAGCGCGTCGGCATCGCCTACCGCCTCGAATCCGGCGAAGTCATCTATGTTCCCGAAGGAAATCAGTAATCATGCGCAAACGTTCCCCCAAATATCTGCTTCTCATTCTCGGCGTGCTTCTCATCGCCGCCCTGTTCGGCGCCTGGCGGATCTACGGCTCTCCAACTAAAGTAGCCTTCGTCAATTACCCGGAATACGTGCTGGCCCCCCTCCTCGACCAGGCGGTCAACCCGGCGGTCAAAGTGACCGCCCTCCAATGGAAAGAGGAAAACGGCGAGGAACTCAAGAATTTCGACTGCATCATTTTTTTCGGGATGGGCCTCAACTTCACAGAGAAGCAGCAGGAGATCCTCTCCAAACTGAAGAAACCGATCTACACCACCGCCTCCACCCGGCAGGAGACGGCGCTCAATACGCTGACCGCGGAACAGCAGGAGACACTCCAGGCCTACCTCGGCGGCGGCAAGAAAAACTTCCGGCGGATGCTCGACTTCATCCGTTACGACATCGACGGCAAGCGCCTCAACGCCCCCAAACCGGAACCGCCGAAAATCATGGAGCGCCGCACCTTCTTTCACATTCACGAAGACGACACCTTCAAGACGTTTCAGGAATACCTCGCCTGGTACAAAAAAACCGGCCGTTACAAGGAAAACGCCTCCACCGTCTGCATCCTCTCCGGCAACGGCGGCGGCGATCTGGAAAAGCTGATCGGCGCGTTGGAAAAGAAAGGCCTCAACGTTTTCGCCGCCAACGGAATGGGCCGCGCCCTCGCGGTTCTCGACGAAGCCAGACCCGATCTCATCATCTACCAGCCTCACGGCCGTCTCGGCGAAGAAGCGGTCGAATATCTGAAGACGCACAATATTCCCCTCTTCTGCCCCATCAAGGTGAACGAACCCTATGAGGAATATCTCCACGATCAGCGCGGAATGACCGGCGGCATGCTGAGCCAGAGCGTCACCATGCCGGAGTTGGACGGCGCGGCGGTTCCCTTCGTTCTTTCGGCGCTCTTCCGCAACAGGAACGGGCTCCTCGAATTCCGCATGATTCCGGACCGCCTCGAACGGTTCGCGGAACTGGTGCGAAAGACCACCGACCTCCGGCGCAAGCCCAACTCCGAAAAGAAAATCGCCATCATCTACTACGGCTCCATCGGCAAAGAAGCGGCGACGGCCGGACTCGGCATCTCGGAATCCATCTTCAATACGCTGATAACCCTTCAGAAGGCCGGCTACAACACCGGCAATCTCCCCGAAACGCCGGAGAAGCTGAACCTCAGCACGGAAAGCACCCCTGTTTCCTCCACGGAATATCACAGCTGGATCAAAAACAGCATGCCGGCCGACCTTTTCCGGACGGTGACGGAACGTTACGGAGAATTCCCCGCCGAACTTGCGCTCCGCAGCACGCGCTTCGGCAACATCGTCCTGCTGCCGCAGTCCCTCCCCGGCGAAGGCGACAGTGAAAGCACGCTGATCCACGGCGTCAAGATGGCTCCGCCGCACACCTATATTGCGACCTACCTCTATATCCGCCACGGATTCCAGGCGGATGCGATGATGCACTTCGGCACCCACGGCAGCCTAGAATTCACCCCCTGGAAGCAGGTCGCGCTCTCCAGCTACGACTGGCCCGACGTTCTGGTCGGCGAAATGCCGCATTATTATCTCTACATCATCAACAACGTGGGCGAGGCCCT
>JAVBSA010000350.1:0-7078 GCA_031556915.1 Victivallis sp. | reverse complement strand
AATACTCTTCATTTAAAAGAACCACGAAATACACGAAATACACGAAAAAAAATCAAAACGAAATTTTTCCCTCTCCCCTTTCGTGTTTTTCGTGTATTTCGTGGTCAAAAAATGGCATTACCAGTTAAGTGAAGAGCATTGGACGTAACAGACGCAACGGGCAAAACGGACGAGCAAAGGTTTTTGAGCTCAAGTTACGGCAAAATGCGGCCAGCCTTATCCGCAAAGCTATTCCGCAACCAGCTCGAAGTAGAGGGCTGGTCCGTCGGGGAGCTTCGCCGTGTCCACCCGGTAGACCGCTTCGGCTTCGGAGCGCTTCTCCGCCTCGACCGGGGCCCGCCGCGCGCCGTTGACGGCGAGCGGGTAGAGCTTCAGCCGGGCGGCGTTCCGGTTGCGGATCGTCACCGTGAAGACGCCGGTTTCGATCAGCGTCGGGTTCTTGCCGATCTGCCGTAGCGTCAGCCGTTCGGGGTCGTCGAACTCCATGCCGCTGTTCAAAGCATCGGTGGCGTAGACGAGAACCAGCCGCTTCGCTTCCGCCAGCGGCTTTTCTCCGTCGACCGAGACGAGGGTGAGGTTGCCCTTGACGGTGAGCTCCGTCACCGCAAGATTGCCGAGATCGGCCTTGGTTCCCGCTTCGGCGCAGATGCCTTGAAGCCGCGGCGTGGTCACCGACAGGAAGTTGCGGCGCGGTTCCATCCGCAGTTCGCCCGTTGAGCTTTCGTAAATATCATTGGCGAAACTGGTCCGGTTGGAAGCGGGAAGGAGTCCCCGTTCCTTCAGCTGGCGTAACAGAAGGTCGCCGTCGAAGACGCCGCGCGTACCTTCGGCCACGGCGGTGAAGCCGGCGGAGTCGGTTTTTACTTCGGCGGTTCCCTGAATCGGCACTTCGGTCTCGCGTTTCCCCAGGGGGAAGCGCTTGCCGCCCGGCGGAAGGAACTCCACCGAGAAGCCGGTCAGAAGCATCCATTTCGTCTGGGCGGCGGAGATTCCTTCATGTTGGATTCCCCGGCGGTAGACCTCCTCGGCGTTTCCTTCCAGACGGATGGCGGAGGGGGCGGGAGCCACGTCGCCGCGCCGGTAGAGGAAAAAGGAGAGGAACTCCATCGCCCGGGCCACCGGGTCATGCATGATCTGAAAGGGGTTCATCTGGTTCACCGGCACAATGTTGATCGAGGAGCCGAAGGCTGTGAGTCCGTCGATATCCTGGAAGGCGGCGTAGGCGCTGTTGACGAAGGCCTGTTCGTAACGGTAACGGTTCCAGAAAGCGTTGGCGTATTCGGTCATCATGAAGGGCTTGCCGGCGACGCGCCCCCCCATTGAGCTGCGGAAGATGTTGCCGAGCGTTTGAATGGAACTATCCTGTGCAATGGTCGAACCCGGCCGTGTGTAGTCGCTGGGGTGGGCGTGGTAGCTGTTCATCGACACCCAGTCGAGGTCGTTGCGCAAGATTGCGTAGTGGAAGGATTTCCCCATGTTCCAGCCGCTGACGGGGCCGGGGAAACCCATGCGGCGGAGTTCGTCGCGGTACCAGCGGGCGGTGTTCCGTTCGGTTTCGAGCATGAAGCGCCCGGCGTCGCCGCCGCGCGGCGTCCTCGCATGGATGTCGTCGCTGGTGAGGATGGCGACCGTTTCGAAGGAGCGGGGGGCGTCCTTCCCCCAGGCGGCCTGCAATTTATCGATGGAGCCGTAGTGCTCCCGGAGGAATTTCTCCCAGGCGGGCTGGGCGAGCGCTCCATTGAAGGCGCGGCTGAAGGCGAACTCCTGCTCGTTGAAGCCGACCACCAACGCGAGGACCGGGTCTGCGGCCAGGCGGGTTTTGGTGTAGGGGTTGACGTGGGTGAGCACGGTTTCGACCCCTTTGATCCAGTTGGCGCGCACGCTTTCGTCGAAGTGGATGGTGAACTTGAAGCTCTTCAGGGGGTCGGCTTTATCGCTCCAGGGGGAGAGCGTGGTGTAACCGGTCCATTTGGTCATGGCGTCGAAGTTGAGGTAGATGCCTTTCTCTTTCAGGCGGTGAACGAAGTAGTCGAAACGGTCGAGGTGTTCGGGGTTGAGGACGCCGTCTTTTTCCGCATCCTTCATCAGGAAGGTATCGATGCCGTGCCCCCGGGTCATATTGTAGCCGTGGCGGACCAGTTCGTCGACGTAGCGGTCGATCTGTTCCCTGGTGGTGAGCTGGGCTGCGGAGACGCCGCCGCGTCCGTCGAAGGTTTCATGCGAGTCGCAGGCCGAGAGGAAGCGGACCGGTTTATCGGGCGCGTCGGCAAAGGCGAAGCGTCCGGCGGGGGTGACGATCACCCGGCCGTGCGTTCCGGCTTTCTCCCGCGGCAAAAAGCCCGAACGGTCGAGGGCGGAACCGGCAAGGATCACGGGGTCGGCGGGGCGTTCAAGCACTTTCCAGCGGGCGTCGGCTTGAATTACGGTTTTTTCGGCGGAGGGGAAGGGGTAGTCGGTGTCGGAGAGGGTGGCGCCGGCGACGATCCAGAGGAGACCCGGATCTCCGGCGCGGAAGGTGACCTTTTCAATCGCGCCCAGTTTGGCGTCGAGCGGGAACTTGCTGACGTAAAGTCCGACCCGGCCGCCGGTCTGGGTTTTCCAGCCGGCTCCGGCGAAGGCGTTGGGGAGGGGCTTGGGGTTCCACCAGTCGGCGACGTCGCGGCCGCGTTCAATGGAGAAGGACTGCTTTCCTTTCGCCCCGGTGATATCGATGGAACCGGCGAGCTTGCCGGAGTTGCCCCAGCAGAGGGTGTGGAGGAGGTAGAGGTACTTCGCCTCCTCTTTCTTCCCCCCGGGAATCAGTTCGACCGTCGCGGGACCGCCGGGCAGCCGTGTGGATTGGAAGACGACCACCGCTCTGCCGCCGTTTTTCGCCGGATCCACGGGGTGGAACGGCACTTTGCCGTATTGGGTTTGTTTGAATTTGAAGGTCCGGGCGTCATTCTCCGGCCCCTGGTCGGACCAGCCGCCCTTGCCGTCGCTCGCCGTTTCGTCGCAATAATCCATGTTGGCGACCGGGGCGAGGCTGAGGATGCGTTCGGCACTTTCGACTTTCAGGTTGCGGACGAAGAGCTTCCCGGCGGAATCCTGGAAGCCGAGATGCAGCCGGATGCTCTTGGCGTCCGCCGGAACGAAGGCGGAGAATTCGACCTTCTCCCAATCGAACGTACCGATTTTCAGTTTGCCCTGGGGGTGTTCTTCCCCGGCGGGGGAGGTGATAAAGACGATGAATTTCGCGCCGTTCCAGGACTGGCCGGGCGGGATGATGTTTTCGCCTTTGAATTCGGCGCTCAAGATCAACCGCCTGCCGGCGGCGGTCTCGACCGGAAGGTCGCGGCTCATGCCGACGACGCCTTTCTGTTCGGAGAGTTTGGGGAGGTTGATTTCCAACACTCCCTCTTTGACGGCGGCCTGCTCCCGGGAGACGCGCCAGCCGGTGAGGTCGCCGGTTTTGTTGAATGGAACCTCAAGCAGCGGCTCCGCCGCGGCAAAGAGGGGGAGGGCGAGGAGGAGGAAGAGAAGTCGTTTGATCATTGTTTTATCACCATTGCAATTCGTTGTTGGCCGCGTACGGCATCCAGATCCTGGCATTGTCGGAGACGGTGCTGCCGTCGGGTTGGTTATAGGCGAGCGTTCTGTAATGGCGCAGTTCGACATGTCCGTCGAAGAAGGTGACGTTGGCGGCTTGCCGGTCCCGGTGGCGCCAGGCGGTAAGCTCCCTTTCTTCCGCGGAGAGTTCCGCTTCCGGTGTGTCCCAGTAGGTTTGGGGGTTGGCATTCCAAACGCTGGCGGTGCCTCCGCCGGTCACTTCGACGAAGACCAGTTTCCGGGAAGGATTCTTTACCTTGTTGAGCTTGAAATGAATGTGATTCCAAATGGTATCGCCGACATTCTGAGTTCCGCCGCGGGGAGACATGCCGTAACAGTTGCGGGAGAAGCCGTATTTGCCGTCGGTGACGGTCTGGTCGCCCATGGAGGGGCAAAGGAAGGAACGGTCCCAATATTCGAAACTCCACTTATAATGGGAGATGCCGAGAAGCTTGACGAAGTATTCGTTGCCTGTCCAGCGGACATTGCCGCTGGAGAAGGGGACGAAGATATCCTGGTTGTCGCCCGCGTACATGAGTCCGGCCGTTCCCATCTGTTTGAGGGAGGCGGAGCACTTTGAGGTACGCGCGGTCTCGCGGGCCTTGTTCAGGGCGGGCAACAACATGGCGGCGAGGATGGTGATGATCGCGATTACGACCAGGAGTTCAATGAGGGTAAAAAATCTTCTTTTCATTTGATGTCTTCCTTCCGGAATGGATAGTTTCAGGGAGCGCTTGCCGCCCGGGAGGACGGTTTCGGCTTGGTTGCGGGCGTAGGCGAAGTCGGGGTGGTCGCCGCCGGTGAACAGCTCCCGCGCGACCTGCGAGCGGAGGGGAGGAGCCTCCGGCAGTTCCAACTCGAGCGAGAAGGAGCCGGCCGCGAAGGCTTCCGACTGAGGAAAGCGCACCTCCAACTGATTTTCGGTTTTCAAACTTTGCAGCGCCTCCGGGGGGAGCTCCACGAAGCGCCGGGCGGCGTAGCAGCAGCTTTCGGGCGCGGGTCCGAGTTCGACGCCGTTCAGGGCGAGGGAGAATCCGCGCATTCCCCGGTTGGCGGTGAAGAGGTGGAGCCGCCCGGATTTTGCCCGGCGCAGCTCCTCCTCTTTGACCGGCCGCAGTTCCCGGTCGAAGGGGGGATACGAGAGAATCTCCGGCGGGGCGAAGCGGGCCGGGACCCGGAGTTCGGCGCTGCCCCGCAGCGATTGCCAGGTGAGCGTCCAGGTCGCCCCATCTACGTCGACCAGGAAGAAGCCGGGGGCGCTGTCTTCGGCGATGCCCCAGAGGTAGCCGGGGGCGGCAATTGCATGCAGCTCCTCGAGGGGAATCACCTTCCCCGCCGGATCGCCGACGGCGGAACCCTTGATTTGCAGCATTCCGCCGTGATAACTGATGGCCTGGTTATGGGTGTGCCCGCAGAAGTAGGCGTCCGCCGGATAGCATTCGAGCAGCGCCGACACCTCTTCGCGGAAACGCGGCGAGTCGAAAAAGTGACGGCCGATGAGGTGAAGCGGCGGATGGGCGAAAATGAAGAGGTGTGAGGCCGTTCGGGCGGCTTTCAATTCCGCTTCGAACCATTCCCGTTTAACCGGGGTCCAGTCGGTGTAGTCGAGGAGGAGGAAAACACAGCCTTCATGAACGAACTTGCCGTACGCCGGACGGGTGCGCCGCGCGTCGTGGGTTCCGGGGGCGTGGTAAAAAACGGGGGCCGAGCGGGCGAAGAGAGCGCGTGCCTCCTTTTCATCGCGCGCATCGTCCGCGCCGCCTTCGATCAGGTCGCCGGTGGAGATGAGGAAGGCCGGTTTCGCGGCGGCGATCCGGTCGGCGAAAGCATGGAGCGTCCCCGTCATGGCGGCGTAGCGGAAGTAATCCGGGCGGCGTTCCCAGGGGGTGTCCGCTCCTTCGGGGGAGCGCCCCTCAAGGGTGCAATAGTGGGTGTCGCCGATGACGGCGAAGCGAAAGGGGGTCATTTTTTTGCCTTTCCGGTTGAAGTGCGGATGACGGGGACGGCCTGGAGGGTGTGGCAGGAGTGCTCCTCCGGCGGCTGGCGGAATTGTTCGAATGCGGTCCGCACTGCGAGGCGGCCGATGCCCTCTTTGTTGATGTCGACGGTGGTGAGAGGGGGGAAAACGAGGGCCGATTCCGGCAGGTTGTCGTAGCCGGTCACGGAGACGTCCTCCGGAACGCGGAGTCCGGCTTCGCCGAGGGCGTGCATGACCCCGATCGCGGTATAGTCGCTGGCCCCGAAGATGGCGGTGGGCAATTCGTTTTGGCGCAGCAGCTTCCGGGCAGCCTCCCGGCCCGGGGCGAAACCGAAGGCGCAGTCGGCGAACCACTCATTTCGCGCCGGGAGTCCGCGGAATTCGAGTTCCATGCGGAAAGCGCGGAAACGGTCGTCGTGCAACGCGCCGACGTAGCCGATTTTAGTGTGTCCGAGGGAGGCCAGGTGCTCGACGAGGTCGCGGACGCCGCCGAATTTGTCGATGCTGATCGATTCGAACCCCTCCTGTTTGCCGATCAGGACGAGTGGGAGGGCGGCGATCCTGGCGAAATCCGGATGCCCCGGCCCGACGAAGGAGATCACCGCGTCGGTCTGGGCGGGGGAGAGGAAGTGATTCAGCTTCAACGGATTCTCCGCCAGTTCCGTGATCGGGGCGATGAAGGAGAGCTGGTGCTCCCGGCGGACGATTTCCTCCTCGATTCCCTTGAAGATCATGGTGAAATAGCTGTTGTCATACTTGCCGACTCCGGCGGGGAGGATGCAGCCGATCCGGCAGCCGAAGCGGATTCCGGCCTCCTGTTGCTTCAGCACCAAAGCGCGTGCCTGTGTGTTCGGCACGTAATTCAGCTCCCGGATCGCCTGGAGTACCGCGCTGCGCGTCTCCTCCCCCACATTGGGGCGCTGGTTGATGACGTTCGAAACCGTCTTGATCGAAACGCCGCAACGCTCCGCAATCTCTTTCATATTGGCCATGGTCGCCCTTTTGTTGTATATCGTTGAGTTCAACGTTGAATTAATTATACTCGAAGAGGACGCCGATGTCAAGAGGGGAAGCATAAAAAAATGTTTTTTTTTGCCTTAAGACAGAAATACCTCAGTCTTTTCGCAAGGCTTTTGTGAGCTCTCCAAAGCTCTTCGTCGGACTTGTCAGACCAATGCTCTTCACTTAACGGGAAATGCCATTTTTTTGACCACGAAACACACGAAAAACACGAAAAAATTCAGAAGAAAAAAACTTTCGTGTGTTTCGTGTGTTTCGTGGTCCTTTAATGAAGAGTATTGGACTTGTCAGACATGTCGGCCATGTCCGACCTTGAGCGTCAGTTGCAGAAGGGGCTTTGCGGACGCGACAGCGCAAAGCTGTTGCTTGCCTCTCCGAAAAGACTGACCCATTACGCTTTTACCGAAAAATCCATAGCGGTACGCGCTTTCTCCATTGGAAAGGCGCACTTTGGGGATATATGTACGGGGAAACACAGGAGTTTTGCTTTAT
>JAVBSA010000700.1:0-4009 GCA_031556915.1 Victivallis sp. | reverse complement strand
GTTCCGAACCCGAAATGCAAGGATGACAAGATGAAAAAGTTGAAACTGGGCTACCTCGCACTCTCCAAAGCAAGCTGGATGACGCCGAAGATCGACCGGATCGCGGCGGAAACGCTTGCCAACCTCCAGACGCTCGACGCGGAAATTCTCTATCGCGGCGTCACGACCACCGAAGCGGAAGCGCGGGAGGAAGCGGAACGGTTCAGCCGGGCCGGTGTGGATGCGGTGATCCTTCACTCCGTCACTTTCCCGGTGGGGGCGACCATCCCCGCCGCCGCCCGGGATCTGCATGTACCCATTCTTCTGCTCGCCAACCCCGAAGAGCCGGGCGAAGGATGCACCTGGGAGCAGAATTCCTTCTGCGGAGCCAATATGGCCGCCCACGGCATGCGCCGGCTGGGGAAGCCTTACAGCTTCACCTTTGCTTCTCCCCGCGAGACGGCGGAGAAACTTGCCGTTCCCCTGGCCGCCGTCCGCGGACTCAAAGCGTTGAAGGAACTCAAAGTCGGTCTCGCCGGCGGGCGGGTCCCGGGATTCTACACCTCGAACTTCGATGAATTCCAGCTGCGGCGCGAATTCGGGACCACGGTCGAAGTGCTCGAACTGCTCGAAGTGGTCGAGACCGCCAAAGCCCTTACCGATGCGGAAGTTGAGTCCGCCCGCGAAACGGTTCGCCGAAGCGCTTGCAAAGTCAACAATGTGCCAGACCAGGATCTCGTGCTCGCCGCCCGGATGTTCGGCGCTTTTCGCAAACTGGCGGAGAAATACGCTCTCAACGCCTACGCGATCCGCTGCTGGCCGGAGCTCTCCGACTTCTTCGGCGTCGCCCCCTGTGCGGTGATCGGCATGCTGAACGACGCCGGAATTCCGGCCAGCTGCGAGGGCGATGTGACGGGGGCGCTCACCATGGAACTGACCCGCGTCCTCTCCGGCGACGGAATTCCCTTCTTCGTCGACCTCATCAAGTTCGATGAAAAAGAAAACACGGGCGTGGTCTGGCACTGCGGAGCGGCGCCCTCGAAGCTCTGCCGCAATTTCGAAGAGACCCGGCTCCGGCTTCACATGCGGGTCGACGGCGGCGATAAAAAGGGCGTCACCAACGACTTTCCGCTCAAAGCGGGCCGGATCACCCTGGCAAAATTCGACACCGACTTCGACGGGCGCATGCGGATGCTGATTGCGACGGGAGAAGCGATCGACACGCCCCCTTTCCTGCGCGGAAATCCGCTCGTCGTCCGTTTCGACTCCCCGGTCAAGCAGCTGATCGATACGATCATCAAAAAGGGATTCGAACATCACTACGTGGTCATCCACGCGGATGTCGCGGACGCGCTCGCCCTCTTCTCGGAATGGTTCAAAATTGAAATCGTCAGGGTGTAAATCATGAAGCAACAGGAAATTGCAGCCCAGCTTTACAGCTTCCGGGACTTCATCGGAACCGTGGCCGGGTTCCGGGACACCCTTAAATGTCTCCGCCAAATGGGGTATGAGAGCGTCCAGCTCTCAAGCGCCATCCCGGCGATGCCCGAACAAGAGCTCGCCGGCATCCTGAAGAGCGAAGGCTTCACCGCCCCGACCAGCCACGAGGCCGCCGCCCGGCTCATCACTGAGCCGCAGGCGGTGATCGACAAGCTGCTGGCTCTCGACTGCCGGCATACCGCCTACCCCTTCCCCGTCCGGATGCCGACGGGAACGGGCGAATGCATCGCCATGGCCGAGGAGCTCAACCGGGTCGCCGAACAGTTCCGCGCCGCAGGAATCGCCTTCGCCTACCACAACCATTCGCATGAATTCGTGCGGTTCAACAACCGCACCATGCTGGAACTGCTCTACGAACACGCCCCCGCGATGGAAGGCGAAATCGACACCTACTGGGTACAGCGCGGCGGCGGCGACCCGGTCGCCTGGATCGAAAAGCTCTCCGGCCGGATGCGGGTGATCCACCTCAAGGACTACGCGATCAAGGGAACCGACATCCGGATGGCCCCGGTCGGATCCGGCAATCTCGACTGGAAACGGATCATCGGCGCGGCCAAGAAGGCGGGGGTCGGCTGTTATGTGGTGGAGCACGACGCGGATGCACCCGATCCCTTCGCCTCGTTCGCCTCGAGCTTGAACTTTCTCAAAGAGAACTTTGTGGAACATTAAATGAAACAAATCAACGCAACCATCTGGAATGAATTCGTCCACGAACGGGAAGCCGGAACCGTGGGCGATTTCATCCGCGCCATCTACCCCGGCGGGATTCACGCTTTTCTTGCGGAACAGCTCGCCGCAGAAGATGTTGCGATCCGCACCATGACACTGGATACCCCCGAACAGGAGTTCCCGGAGGATACCGACGTGCTCCTCTGGTGGGGCCACTGCGCCCATGACCTGGTGCCGGATGCGCTGATCGACCGGATTCAGCAGAAAGTGCTGTTCGGCATGGGGTTGATCGTGCTCCATTCGGGGCATTACTCAAAAATCTTCCGGCGGATGATGGGAACCAGCTGCCGGCTCCGCTGGCGCGAGACGGGCGAAAAAGAACGCCTCTGGGTGGTTGCGCCCGGCCACCCGATCACGCAAGGCGTGCCGGAGACCTTCGCGCTCCCCAACTCCGAAATGTACGGCGAACCCTTCGACCTGCCGGACGACGGCAAGCTCATCTTCAGCTCCTGGTACGAAGGGGGCAACGTGGTGCGGAGCGGTCTTGTCTTCGAGCGCGGCGCGGGGAAAATCTTCTACTTTTCGCCCGGCCACGAGACTTACCCGATCTATCACGACGCGAATATTCAAAAGGTGATCGCCAACGCGATCCGCTGGGCCGCGCCGGAACGGCATCTTCCTCCGCGCGTCACCCCGCAACCGGAGTCGTTGGAGCCGATCCACACCCCGAATCCCCTCGCCAGTCTCGACACCGAACACCTTCACAGGAGATAATAGTATGGCACGTAAAATCAAAGCAGGCATCCTCGGCCTCGGCCGGGCCGGAGTCGGAATGCACATCGCCGAAGCGGCAAACTATCCGGACCTGTTCCAGATCGCCGCCGTCGCCGACCACGACCCGGAACGCCTCAAAAACCTGCCGGAAGCGGCGAAGGACGCCAAACGCTACGCGACTTGCGACGAACTCATTGCCGATCCCGAAGTGGAGTTGGTCTCGATCGCACTCCGCCACCAGGAGCACACCCCCTACGCCATCAAGGCGTTGGAGGCGGGCAAATATGTTCAGATCGACAAGCCGATCGCGGTCAACTACGCCGAAGCGAAGAAGCTGGCCGCCTGTGCGGCAAAACATCCCGGCCAGCTGTTCCCGCGCCAGAACCGCCGGTTCGAAGGAGCGTTCCAGAAGGCGCTGCAGTTGATCGAAACCGGAGTCCTGGGCAGGGTCAACACGGTAAAGCTCTATCGTTCCTGCGGTTACTGCCGCCGCAACGACTGGATGACCATGACCGATTTCGCCGGCGGCCTCATGACCAACTGGGGACCGCACGTGATCGATCAGGCGCTTCAGTATCTCGGGTCCCCGGTGAAAGAGGTGTGGGCGGACATTCGCCGCATCGGCAGCATCGGCGACGGCGACGACCAGATCAAGGTTCTGCTGCGTGCCGCGAACGGCATGACGGCCGATCTCGAAATTTCCGGCGTCAATTGTCTGCCCGGACGTGAAATCGAGGTGTGGGGTGAACGTGGAACCCTCGTTTACAATCCTGCCGACAAAGCGATCGTCATGCGTTACGTCGACCCCGAGTGTAAATTCAAAAAGCTGAAACCGCACCCGGAGAATCCGCCGATGCAATATGGTAATTTCGATGAGACGCTTACCTTTATTGAACAGCGCGTGGAGATTCCGGCAATTCCGATGAGCATCATCTGGAAGCACATGTATGAGAGCATTGCGAAGGGGGTCCCTTTCCCGGTCAAGCTGGCGGAGAGCCTTGAGGTGGTGAGGCTCACCGACGAGTGCTTCAAGGCGGCGGGGTTGCCGGTGCCGAGGTGAAAGTGGGGAGGCGAAGCCGACCGGGTC
>JAVBSA010000460.1:0-5676 GCA_031556915.1 Victivallis sp. | reverse complement strand
AGTAAGTGGCGCGCTCGACGTTGATCTGTTCCTGCTTGCGGCGCGGATCATAGAAGCCCAGTTCCTCGATCGCCTTGCCGTCACGGCTGGAACGCTGATCCATCACAACGATGCGGAAGCAGGAGGCGTTGCGGGTTCCGGTACGCTTCAATCTGATTCTGACCATAAATCTTTTACCTCTTTGAGAATATTCATTTCGTTTCTTCGCGTTGCATGCCAAAGCCTGAAGATCGCCTGTCTTCGCGGGAACAGCTACGTTTCGGCCGCGAGCGGAGAGCTTCCACGGTCCCCAGGCCCGAGGATTGGCCATAGACCGCCGTGCGTCTGCATACAAAGTTCATAATATAACCGGCGGCGCGCGGTTTTACAAGAGCGGGCACAAAAAAAATCGCGCTTTCCCGGCCTGCGGGCAAACGCGATTTTCCCGGAAGGCGGAAGAGATCAGAAATCCTCTTCCTCTTCGTCCGCGAATTCTTCGTCTTCGAACTCTTCGTCGAGGTCGTCGTCGAAGAGATCGTCGTCGAATTCATCGCGTTCGAAAACATCCTCTTCTTCCTCGAAGTCTTCGAAGATATCCCCTTCCATCTCGTCGTTGAACTCCGCCGGCTCGTCGCCGAGAAACGAGGACGACGCGCTGATGATCGAGCCGCATTCCGGGCAGCAGCCGTCTTCGGCCTCGATCGCGCTTTCGCTTACTTCAATGTTGCAGTACGGACAAATTGTCGCCATAGGTATTCCTCCCGATGGTTTTTAGGTTTCAGGGGGTACTATATTGACAGTTTGCGATTTTTCAAACCCAATCCGCAAGAAATTTACGAAAATCTTACGAAAACGGCGGACAAAGCGGGCAATGGGGCATGATCGGCCATGCTGTCCGCAATGTCCGCAATATCCGGGGAAATCATTGAAAAAAAGCGGACGGTATGCTATCTTATCAGAATGAGGAAAAGATACATTGTCTGTTATCTGCTGATCTGTCTCCTCTCCGGTTGGGTGGTTTCGATGGTTGGCGCCTTGCCGGAGCCGGAGATGGCGTCGCCGTTTGCATTTTCCGGCGCCTCCGGGTGCGCCGAAGACGAAAACGCCTCTGTTGTCTCCGCCTTTCGTTTTTCTCTCGCGCGAAAACTGACGCGCCATGTTGATTGCGTGACGGTTCCGCAAGTTTTTGAAGCGGGCTCTCTGAATCCGCATTGTTTTCCGCCGGCCGACGGGTATTGTCCGGTTGGCCGGACTTTTCAATCCAATTCCCTGCCGGTTCGCGCCGGGCCCTTCCTTTCTTGAGGCGTATTCTGTTTGAAGTTCAAGTAAGGAAAAAAGGAATTTATGGAACAATATCGGGGATTGACTCCGGCCGAGGTGGAAGCCAGCCGGAAGGAGTTTGGAGCAAATTTATTGGAGCCGCCGCCGCATGAGCCGGCATGGAAGCTGTTTGTGGAGAAATTCAAGGATCCGGTGATCCTGATCCTCATTCTCGCCACGCTGATTTCGGCCTTTACCGGCGGAATTGTGGAGAGCATCGGGATCCTGATCGCAATCCTGCTGGCCACCGGAATCGGGTTTCTCAGCGAATACCGCGCCGGGCGCGCCTTCGACATCCTCAACCAGGCGGACGACGCCGAGCCCGTGAAGACGGTCCGCGACGGAGAATTCATCCTCTGCCCCAAATCGGAGCTGGTCAGGGGCGATATCATTTTCGTTGAAACCGGGGAGGAAATTCCCGCCGACGCCGAAGTGCTCGAAGCGGTCAATTTTCACGTCGACCAATCCAAGTTCACCGGGGAGCCGGAGCCGGTTTTGAAAGTACCGCCCGACGATCCGGCGTTTGAGGAGATGGAAGCGGCCACTTACCCTCACAACCACCTGCTGCGCGGCTCCTCCGTGCTCGAAGGCAACGCTTATCTCCGCATCACAGCCGTAGGTGGCGGAACCGAGATTGGCAAAACCGCGCGCGCCGCGGCCGAAATCACGGGGACGCAAACTCCGCTCCAGAAACAGTTGACCCGGCTCGGCAAAGTGATCGCCACGGTCGGAATCACGCTATCCGTCCTTCTTTTCCTGATTTTGACCGGCATGGCGATGTGGGAGGGGGAACTGACCGCTTTCGAACCGGAACAGCTCCGGTTGCTGCTCGGTTTCCTGATGATCGCCGTGACGTTGATCGTCGTGACCGTTCCCGAAGGGCTGCCGATGAGCGTGACCTTGAGCCTCGCCTGCAGCATGCGGCGGATGGCGAAAAGCAACTGCCTGGTGCGCACCCTTCACGCCAGCGAAACCATCGGCGCCGCCACCGTCATCTGTACCGACAAGACCGGCACGCTCACCATGAACCGGATGCGGGTGAGCTCGGTGCATTTCGCCTGCGACGACGAAGCGCTTCTCGCCGAAGCCTTTTCGGTCAACTCCACCGCCAACCTGAACGAGGATGAAGTGATCGGCAACCCGACCGAGGGGGCGCTTCTGCATTACCTCAACGAACAGGGAGTCGATTACAGGAGTGTCCGGGCCGGGTTCGACATCGTCGAACAGCAGCCCTTCAACACCGAGCGCAAATACATGTCGACCGAGGGGGAGACGGCCACCCATTACAAGGGCGCGCCCGAAATCGTGCTCGGGATGTGTTCGGAAATCCGGGAGTCGGACGGAATCCGGGAATTGACCGGAGAACGCAAACAGGAGATCGTCTCCGCCTTCCGCCGCGAACAGGAACGGGGGCACCGCACGCTCGGATTCGCGATGAAGAGCGCAGCTTCCGGCAAGATCGCCTTCCTCGGTTTCGTCGCCATCGCCGACCCGGTGCGCCCTGAAGTGCCCGAAGCGATCCGCGAATGCCGCCGCGCCGGGGTGAAGGTGAAAATCGTCACCGGCGACACCACCGCCACCGCCGGCGAGATCGGCCGCCAGATCGGTTTGACCGTCGAAGACGGCGTGGTCACCGAAGGGCGCGATTTTGAGGCCCTGAGCGACGAACAGACGCTGCAATCGGTCGGGAAACTGCGCATTATCGCCCGCGCCAGGCCCAACGATAAACTCAAGCTCGTCAAGGCGCTTCAGCGCAACGGCGAGGTGGTCGCCGTCACCGGCGACGGAACCAACGACGCGCCCGCGCTCAATTACGCCGACGTGGGCATCTCCATGGGCAAGGCGGGCACCGCGATCGCGCGGGAGGCGTCGGACATCATTCTGCTCGACGACTCCTTCAAAAGCATCGTCAACGCGGTGTTGTGGGGCAGGTCGCTCTTCCTCAACATCCAGCGTTTCCTGATCTTTCAGCTTACCATCAACGTGGCCGCCGCCGGAATCGCCCTGACGGGCCCCTTCGTCGGCATCGACATGCCGCTTACCGTCATCCAGATGCTGTGGATCAACCTCATCATGGACACCTTCGCCGCGCTGGCGCTGGCGACGGAGCCGCCGACCCCCAAAGTGATGGATTCGCCGCCGCGCCGGCCGGAAAGCTTCATTATCACGCCGGTGATGGGGTGGAACATCATCCTCACCGCGATTTTCTTCATCGCCGTTTTCTTCGGCGGAATCTTCTTCTGGCTGAAGGATGGAGTCATCGACGCGCATGAGCTTTCGGTCATCTTCAGCGGGTTCGTGATGTTGCAATTCTGGAACCTCCTGAATGCGCGGGCGTTCGGTACCGGCAAGCCGTTGCTGATTCAGTGGCCGCGTAACCCCGTCTTCTTCTGGATCGCGCTCGGAATCGTCATCGGCCAGATCGTGATCACCCAGTTCGGCGGCAAAGTGTTCCGCACCGTGCCGCTGGGGTGGGTCGACTGGGCGGTGATCATCGGAGCAACGTCAATCGTCTTCTGGGCGGCCGAACTGGTTCGCTTCATCCGATATAAAAAAGGAAAAGGAATCTAAGCTTCATGGAACTGGCAATCTATCTCGGAATTCTGGCGACTTTGATCCTGGTTTGCCTCTTCTCCAGCAAAATTTCATCGTATCTGAATATGCCGACGCTGGTTATGTTTCTGGCGGTGGGGATGCTGGCGGGATCCGAGGGATTCGGCCGGCTCGCTTTCGACAACGCCACCGTGGCGAACTACATCGGTTCGACCGCGATGGCGTTCATCCTGTTCGCCGGCGGATTCGACACCAGCTGGAAGGCGGTTCGGCCGGTGCTGGTCACGGGGGGCATTCTTTCCAGTCTCGGTGTGCTGCTGACCGCGCTTTTCGTCGGCGTCATCGCCTACTTTCTGCTGGGAGCGATGCTGCCGGAGAAACCGGTGCCGCTCTCGTGGTGTCTGCTCCTGGGCTCGATCATCGGTTCGACCGATGCGGCGGCGGTGTTCGCCATTCTGCGTTCCCGAAGCGTCAGCCTGAAAGGGCAGCTTCAGCCGCTCCTCGAATTCGAATCGGGGAGCAACGACCCGATGGCGGCGTTCCTGACGATCTTCATGGTCCAGGTGGTTCTGAACGAAATGACCACCGGCGTTGCGACTCCCTGGTGGGGGTACTGGGTGGTTATGCCCATGTTCCTGGTCAAGATGAGCCTCGGAATCGGCCTCGGGCTGCTCTGGGGATGGTTGACCGTGAAGATTTTCAACAAGATCGATTTCGAATACGACGGGCTCTATTATGTGCTGGCCTTTGTTTCGGTGCTTTTCACCTTCTCGGCGACGGAGCTTCTGTACGGCAACGGCTTCATGGCGGTTTACGTGGCCGGCATGGTGATGGGCAACAGCCGGTTCGTCTTTCATAAAGGAATCGGCAAATTTCACGACGGCACGGCCTGGCTGATGCAGGTGGTCCTCTTCACCATGCTCGGGTTGCTCGCCTTCCCGAGCCAGGTGTGGGAGGTCAAATGGGTGGGGCTGGCCATCGCGGCGGCGCTGATGGTGATTGCGCGGCCGCTTGCGGTTTTCCTCGGCATGATCAAAAGCAAGTTCAACTTCCGCGAACGGCTGCTGGTCTCCTGGGTGGGGTTGCGCGGCGGTGCGCCGATCATGCTGGCGACCTTCCCGCTGATGGGCGGGGTGGAGGAGGCGGGGCTGATTTTCCACATCGTCTTCTTCATCGTGCTGACTTCGGTGGTGCTGCAGGGGATGACCATCATGCCCTGCGCCCGGCTGCTGGGGCTGGATTCGCCGCTGCGCAAGAACTTTCGGTCGCCCGTCGTTTTCGAGCATACCGGCACCGATTGCACCGCAAACGGGGAATTCACGGTCACGGAAGAGCATTCCGGCAAGACGCTGGCGGAATTCGAACTGCCGCCGGGGCGCTGGTGGTGCTGATCCTGCGCGACGGGGAGCACATCGTTCCGCGCGGCGATACCCGGATCCAGACCGGAGACATGCTGATGATCCTCGGCACCGACAAGGTGCTCGAACAGACGGCGCTTCTCCTGCCGGAGGCGGATTAAGGAATTATTTTCATTTTTTCTCTTGCAATCCCGGCCAAACGATTTAGATTGTTATTGAACCGGGATGGTTCAGTTTGGAGGCCATAGTATGTTATGTGATATCTGCAAGAAAAATGAAGCGACGATTCATATAAAAGAGATGCATGGAGCCGAAACGGTTACCTCGAATCTCTGTGCCGGCTGCGCGGCCGAAAAGGAAAAGAAGGGCGAATTGACTTCGCTCGGCTTCAATCTGGCCGAGATGCTCTGCAATCTCGGCAAATTGGCCCCGCCGCCGCTTCCGGCCGGAACTCCGCCGGAAGAGG
>JAVBSA010000024.1:0-5259 GCA_031556915.1 Victivallis sp. | reverse complement strand
CGCGATTCCAGGAGCCCAAACCGGCGCCGGGAAAATCAGCATAGAGTTTTTCCAATTCCGCCGTGATCCGCAATTCATTCCCGTTGCGGCGTTCGTAGAAATGGAACCCCATCATCGTGATCATCTGGGCGATTTTTTCATTCAAGGTCATGCAGGAAACGAGTGCGTCGACGCGCTCATCGACACTCAGGGTTGCATCCAACCATTTTTTTTCGATCATATCATGCCTCATTTATTGTGTTTTGTCGATTTTTTCCAGTTCTTTTTTGTCGGCGAGCGAAACGTGGCAGTCCACGCGCCCGTCGTCGAGAACGTTGCTTTCGCGGTGCTCCAGGTCACGGAAGAGACGGAAGAGGTCGATGCTTCCGCCGATTGTGAACCAGACGGTGGAAAATGCGGCGATGCTCCCCGGTATGATCAGGAACACCCAGAGAAAATAACGCATCCACGCCTCAGTCGACCATGGCGAAAAGAGGTTCCAGATCACGACTGCGAGGAACACCAGTATGAACTGATAGCCGAACGAGTAGAGGAACACCGACCATGCGATCACCCGGTCCCCCCGGGAATATTCCGGCGTGATACCGATGAGCTTTTTCAACACGGAACGCAATGACCATGAGGTTGCGGCCTCCGGGATTCCGCCCGGACTGTATTTGCCGCGATGGAGCATCCGGTCGAGGTTGAACGGTTCTTTGCACGTGCACCGGGAGACAATGCAGTAAATGCAGAGCGTCAGCAGCATGATGATAAAATACATCTCGATGGAATTGACCGGGCATTTGATCGGATTCATTTCCCAGATGACATAAGGATTGAACGGCTGGGAGACGAAGGTGAGGAAATTGCCGAACGGCTCCACCCAGCCGGTGCCGTCCAGCCACGGATAGACATGGCTCGCCCAGTTGCGCTGTATCAGAATGCCGCCCAGCGTCAGCCCCATGCCGGAACCGAGCGAAGCGAACGCCCCCGCCGTAGTGCCGAAACGGCTGTATAAGCCGAACAGCATCACCGGACCGCAGCCGCCCAGCCAAAGGGAACAGCAGATCTGGATAAAGAGATTGATGTAGTCGAGCTGCGCCATGAAGGAGGAGCCGCAAATGAAGAAAAGCCCCACCCCGACCGAAACCAGCCGAAGCAGCCGGATGTGTCCTTTGGGTGTAAACCCGTTTTTCTTGAACGGCAGGATTACATCCTGCGTAATGGTCAGCGCGGCGGAATAAATCCGGTTGTTGTCGGTGGAAACCATCATCAGCACCACAAACAGACAGAAAAGCCCCATCATCACCGGCGGCAGTACGTCGCGCATGACAAAGGGAAGCATGAGCTGATGGTAGAGAGTACGGAATTCCTGAAATTTCACATTTGCCGTGGCGGCGCTTTCGTTTTCGCGGAGCGTGTCCAGCACCGTGCTCAGATAGGGGGTGTCGAGATTTTTCTTCTCCGACAGCGGAGCGTCGACCCCGATCTCGTGGTGTTGCGGGGGCAGCGCGGCGGTCCGTTCAATTACTTTGGCGCGAAGTTGGCCGTCGCTCACCACTTCGGCGGCGACTTTGGCTGAAATATTGTCGCGGATGCTCTTGGCGCGAGGTGAAAAGTTGGCATGGTTCAGCAATACCAGGATCATAATCGCCACAAGCATGTAGAAAATCATGCTGAATCCGGTGCGCCACGCCCCCAAAACGCTTGCCATCTTCTGTTCATGCGGACTTTTGGCCGCGGAAGTGGTGCCGCCGCCGATCCAGCTGGCGCAGTGCATCACGACGGCGAAAATCCCGACGACGAAGGCGAAGAGGTTGAAGTCGCGCAGCGCGTAAACATCGTAAGGATTGATGAAACTCTCTCCGGGAACGCGGTCAAGCATGACCGGAACGATCTCCTTCGTCCAGGAAAAGTTCAGCAATACGAAAATTGTAAAAACCACCAGGAGCGGATAGCAGAGCAATCCCTGTACGGTATCGGCAATGATAATTGTAAGCGTGCCCCCCATGCAGATCAGGCCGACGGCAAGTGACAGCGTGACGAAAAGCATCACCATGTAGGTGGAGACCTGGAAGCCGAACACATTGCATCGCACCGGCAGATCCAGAAAATAAATGAAGAAACGCGCCGCGATCGCCGGCATGATCATATTGGCCAGCATTTCCGCCGTGGAACGCAATGCCGCCGCGAATACCCGGAACGGGCGGTTGTACCGCATTTCCAGGAACTGCCCCAGCGACATCGCCCGGGTGGCGCGGAAACGGTAAACGCAGAACCCGGTAAGGGAAATGACCATCAGCAACGGCATGGTCATATAGCTCCAGAAAGCCATAGCGAATCCGGTCTTGTAAGCGATTTCGATATAGGCGACAAGCCCGATGAGGGAGAGTCCGTTGGCGACGTCCACCACGCAGATGGTGTAACGCCCGCAGACCCGCCCGGCGGCGAGAAAGTCCGCTACCCCGTGAACGTAACGCCGCGAATAGTACCCCACCCCCATGATTCCGGCCAATGGAACGAGTACGATCAGCCAGTCAAGAAAAGTCATTATCTTCCCCGTTTACCGTTTGAAAAATTTGTCGGCGTAGTCGGCTTTGCTGTAGCATAGTTCGATGAGATCGTCGAGCCTGGCCGTGGCCAGCCCGATGAATGCGTCGGCGGCGCCGTAATAGATTTTCACCGTCCGGTCCGGCTCGACGATGGTGTTGCAGCAGAACACCACGTTCGGCGTGCGCCCGATGAATTCATAATCGTGCTCCGGCCACAACAGCGGCATCTCGCCGCGGCTGATGATCCGGGTCGGGTCTTCCAGGTCCAGAAGCACCACGCCGAGACGGTAGATGTAGTTGTTGCAGCTGGAGTTATCGACTCCGTGATAGATGGCGAGCCACCCTTGTTCGGTTCGGATCGGCACCGCCGCGCCGCCGATTTTATGGGAGTCCCAGCTCGGCCTCGGCTGCATCAGCACGGTGGTACCGTACCAGCGGGACAGGTCGTCCGAGAAACTGACGCACATATCGGCTTTATCGCATTCGCCGCTCATCGGGCGGTCGAAGCGGACGTAACGGCCGTTGATTTTCTCCGGGAACAACACCGCGTTGCGGTTGGCCTGTGCGGAGGGGGCCTGTTCGATCCGGGTGAATTTTTTGAAGTCGCGGGTCTTGACCATGCCGACCCGCGAACCGGAAAAAGCCGGGCTGTGGCTGGCGTACATGATCAGGTATTCGTCGCCGAACCGGGTGATCCGGGGATCGTAAACGCAGCACTCCGGGTAATTGGGATCGACCGGCCAATCCAGCGGTTCCGGGTCGGGGATGAAATTTACTCCGTCACGGCTGCGGGCCAGCCAGAATATGATCGAAGTGATTCCGGTCGCGGCGTCGGCCATGATCAGGTATTCATTGCCGATTTTGACGGCTCCCGGGTTGAATACATAATGGATCGCGGCCGGAAAATCCGCCGGTTTCAGGATCGGGTTGGCGGGGTGCTTCACCGCGGGATAAATTCGTTGGAGCCGGGCGGTCGCTTCTTTCAACATGGTCATTCTCTTTTTCCTCATTTATGGACCACCCCGAACCGCAGAGAAAAATCGGCGGATTGGGCAAAGATTACAGTTATCGTGGCGTTTTCCCGTTCGTGACGGCTTTCCACCTTGAATCCGGTTTCGGATTGAATCGCAAGTTCGACATTCTGATTCCGCACGGTCAGTTTTCGAGCGCTCTCTTCGATTTTCCAGGACGATTCGGGTGCGGACAATTGAACACTGAACCGGAGGGAATGGTCCGGCTTCACAACCGTTTTGAAATTGAGTTCAAACGATTCCCCGGTCAATTTTCCGGCGGCGGAAATCTCCGCCAGCCCCGGCGAGAAGCCTTTCAACGCGCCCGTGTTATCCGGTTTATGCGTTGCTTCCAGCTTGTCGCCGCGGACGACGTCCCCGCCGAGCGGATGCATCATGGTCGCCATCGGCGGCTCGTATTCCGCCGGGGCGCGGTAGACCGGTGTCCCGGCAGGGGCGCTGATGATGAATCCCGGATTCAGCAGTAGGAATTCCTCCTGGCAAGCGGCCTGAAACGCCCCCGAATCCGGCCATTGGAGACTCATGGAGCCCGAATTGAGTTCCACCGCCCGCAGGGCCGGAACCGCCAGCAGCATCAGTAGTGAACACGCAAATCGCATACCGCGTAGCCCTTTCCGGGGTAATCGACCACGATCCGGCGGCCGTCGAGTTTCTCATATTTGACGGGTTTGCCGTCAAGGGTAACTTTGCTTATTTTTGCCGTGTTGCAGCGGATTTCAATCGGATTGCGTTCTTTGAGGCGTTCGCCGCCGACCAGCAAGACCATGCCGTCGGTGAAAAGCTCATAGGCGCGCGGGAACATCCCCTCCGGCAATTGAAAAGCGTCGGCGTTGTGGAACGCCACGACTCCAGCGCGGGGATCGTAACTCACCGCCGCGTCGTTGACGATTTTGACCAGCACCGATTCGCGCCGGTTGTCGATTCCGGTTTCTTTCAACAGATTGGAGACGACCGCCAACTCCGTCTCCTGGAGCCCCGGGTATTCGACGGAGCGCGAAGGCGGCATGTCGAGGCTGCCGATGCCGGTCATGTCGGTGAACCAGTACAGATTGTCCTGTTTCATGAGAACCGCGTAATTGCCTGCGACGGCGAGAACTTCGATGTTTTCCAGCAGCTGTTCCGGGCGAATCCAGGCGGAATAGGTTCCGGCGAAGTTATGCCGTTGTTCCATCGTGCCGGACAATTCGCCGACCTGCCGTTTGAACTGCAAGGCCAGCGAACGCGCCGCTCCGCCGCCGGTGCCGCGGGCCTTGGGGTCTTTGAGGAAGAGTTTTTCTTTTACCCAGCCGACGACGTCTGCGATCCCCGGTTCCGCGGCGGGGCGGCCCAGCAGGATGACCTTACCGGGGAACTTCCGCAGCGAGGCGATTTTTTCCGCCGGAATTCCTTCGGTATGAACAATCAGCACTTTGTAACCCGCCAGATTCCAGGTGTCGAGGTCGCGGTAATCGGCAGTGTCGGCGAACACCCCCAGCTCGGCCATGGAGGCGGCCAGCCGGATCTGGGCGATATCGATGTATTTCGGGGTGCCCATCTGGGCCGCCACGCTCAGAACCTGCGACGGCGCGCTGACTCGCGAGGAGATGATCGCGTCGCGCATTTTGCAGAACTCGGCGGTCACCGGCAGGGGGGAACAATCCGGCTCAAATAGATTGGCCCAGCCGGCCAGGGCCGCGCACCAGGCATAGAGGCCGCTG
>JAVBSA010000222.1:0-4622 GCA_031556915.1 Victivallis sp. | reverse complement strand
TAAGCTACCGCGACGCGGAGGGGCTGCCGGATGATTTCAACAATCTCACCGGTCAGCTGCCGCTCAAAAGCTGCGTCATCGAACTCGAGCGGATGCGGGACCGCAAAACCGTGGATACTTTGATTGTAGACAGGATCAGCTATGCGTCGACCGTACAGGGTGAATAATTTTACGCTTCTCGAAGTGGTCGTCGCCATGTCGATCATGGTTCTGGTCGCGCTGATTATCGGCACCGCCTCGGCCGCCTTTTACAACGGCTACCGGCGGAGCGTCCGCATCACCGAACAGCTCAAGCGCTATCAGGCGATCGACCAGTTGATGGATCAGAACGTGCGGAATCTCGTTCCGTTCAAGTGGCGCGATGAGTTGAATGCGAGCCGTTTCGTGTTCGAAGGCAAGATCGACTCGCTTCACTTTACCGCGCTGCGCAAAGTCAACGCCGGCGGGCGCGGCGCGCTTCTGTTCATCCGCCTCAGGGTGGAGGAGGAGCAATTGATCGCCGAGTATTCCAGCTACCCCCGGCTGCCGTGGGAGCAGGAGGGGGCGCAAATTTATACGCGCGAAGTGCTTGCCGATAACGTACGCGAAGTGCGCTTCCGCTACGCCGAACAGGGATCCGACGAAATCGAATTTTATGACGACTGGGTCGAAGACGACCATGCTTCGACTCCGCTCGCCATCCAGATGACGGTCGAGTGGCTGGACGGCTCCAAAGAGCAGTGGCTGAGACGCACGGCCGGATCCGCCGCCAACAACACCTTCGGAATCAGGGAGACTTCATTGTCGCAATGAAACAACAGGAACAAGGCTCCGCCCTCATCGCGGTTCTGTGCCTCATCTTTATGGCGGGGGTGCTGACCGGCGCCGTGCTGTCGATGGCCAAATACAGCGCGTTCACCGTGGCTTCCCATGTGGCGCTCCAGAAATCCATGTACATCAACGAGGGGGCCGCCAACCGGATCCAGTTCCTGATCGCGGCGGACCGCTCGGTTTATACGACCGCGCTTCTGCTGGACTTCGATTATGCGGAGTACGACACCGACCGGTTTCTCGCCGACGGCGTCGTGCATACGCTCGACTATTACGGCACAGCCGTCGAATTCGTCATCACCGACGCCCGGAGCGGCTACGATCTCGGCGGTTCGGCGTACCGGGCGACGCTGCGGCAGCTGTCGCAGAGCGATATCACCGACACGGCGCTCTCCGATGAAATGACCGCGCTCGGCGCCAAGATCGGCGACTATATCGACGAAGGCGACGAACTTGCGACGGATGGGTTCGAAGCGGGCGATTACGAGGCGCTCAACATGGAGCCCCTGCCGCGCAACGCGGCGTTTCAGTTCCGCGAAGAACTCTGGTATATTCCGGGAATCGCCGACCGCTTTCCGCCGGATAAAAACGGCCGGTTGAGCAAGCTTCGGCTGGTTGCGCCCCAGGGAATGGACGAGCTCTCCGGTTCGCCCAGTTTATTCACCGCGGATAAATTCATTCTGATGGCCTATTGCAACATCGAAGAAGAAAACGCCGAGACCGTTCTGGAAGCGCTGGAAACGCGCCGGAAGGAGCGCACGATTTTCTCCGACCTGGTTGATCCCCTGGTGCTGGAATCGCTCCGGCGCGGCGTCTCCTCCGATGAAAGCGGCAATTATACGGTGAGCGTCGGGGCACCGGCGGGCGGCGGCCGCCCTTCGCGGCGGCTCACCTTCACTTACCCCGGCTTCAACAGCGGCGGCCCATTGAACAATACGGTACAATATTACGAATGGATGGTTCACTAATGAAAAAAACGATTTTCATTCTGCTCTTCGCAAGTTTGTTCTTTGCGCCGGCGCTGACGCCGCGCGCCGAAGCGATGGACCCGGTGACCATCGCCATCCTGACGCCGCTGGCGATCAAAGGGGCTCAGATCGCCGCGCCCTATGTGATCCGCGGGCTTCAGAACGGAGCCAAACACATGCTGACCATGGGGGAGGATTTCATCGGAATTTTCAAACTGCCGGTCGGCATCCTCCAGGCCACGATCGGAGCCCCCTTCGGTATGTTCACCGCCGGCGCCAAAAACACGGTGAAAGGCGTGGTCGCCCCCTTCAAGCTGACGTTCAAGATTCTGCTTCTGCCGCTGGCTTTCTTCGGGGTAGGTGTCGGGTGAGCCCCTTTGCTTCTTCGAATCTCCGTGCTTTTTCAGGCACGGAGATTTTTTTTGCATATTTCTTTTAATACACCTTGGGTGCGGTGTATCAATATCGTATAATTACACATAGAGACATGGGAGTCGTGCATGATTAAAAAACGAAAATCCGATATGATTTATGAACCGTTGCGTGAGGAGCTGCTGCTGTTGCCGGTCGGTTCCCGCGCGGGCTCCATCCGGGAACTGATGCGGCGGTATGAGACCAGCCAGCTTTCGGTCACCCGCGCGCTGGGGCGGCTGGAACGGGAAGGCGTTCTCGAACGGCGGCCGGACGGAACCCTTTTCCTGCGGGGCGAAAGTCATACCGACCGGAAACAACTGGGGCTGCTGGTTCCCGACTGGCCTTCCGCCTCCAACCGCGAAGTGGAAGAATTAATCCGGCACGCCGGCGAGGCGCGCAATGTACAAGTCCGCCGGGTGAATTATCCCCTGGCGTGGTCTTTCCGGCAATTGGAAAGCACCGGGTTCGACGCCTATCTGCTGATTCCGGAGCGGATGCTTACCACGGAAGATGTCTATCACATCGGTCTCTGCCCGATTCCCCTCCTGGTCATGGGGCGGATTTACGAGGATATCGAAATCAACGGCGTCGCCAGCAGTCCGCTTCAGAACGGCATCAAAGCGGCAAGCTACCTTTACAACAATGGACACAGAAGGATGCTCCTTCTCGTCTCCGAGCCGCACAACTCGGTCATCTCCGGCCGGAAGAACGGGTTTCTCACCTTCGCCGACGCGGCGGGCTGCCGGGTCGAAGTGCTCGACTGCCGGGTGGAACACGGGGAAAACAGCCAGAGCAAAACCCGGGATGTCCTTTCGGCTTACCTGGAAGAAAAACGGCCGGAGTTCACCGCGGTTTTCGTGTTGAGCGACGGGACCGCGCTCAGCGCGATCTGCGCCCTCAACGAACACGGTTACAAAGTGCCGGACGACATCAGCGTCATCGGTTCCGGCGGCGGGAAGCTGGGGGAATTCTTCATCCCGTCGCTCACCACGGTCGGCGCGGATTTCGACTGTTATGTCGACCTCATCTTCGACTCCCTGGAAACGTTGTGGGATCACCCGGAACAGGTCATCCAGCGGCTCATCCCCTCCTGCGTCGTCGAACGGAACTCCGTTAAAAATATCTCCAAAAGAAAGGATTTATGATGAAAAAGCATTTCACACTGATCGAACTCTTAGTCGTTATCGCGATCATTGCGATTCTTGCGGCAATGCTGCTGCCCGCGCTCAACAAAGCGCGGGAAAAGGCGAAACACAGCAATTGCATTTCCAACCTGAGGCAGCTCGGCGGCTATTTCGCCTTCTACATCGGCGACAACGACGATTTTCTCCCCTGGAACACCATGTGCGGTTCGCTCGCGATGAATCAGGGGTCCAAGACCGGGCAGCTCCCCTTCCTGCTCTGGGATTACTCGGGCGGCCTGAATCCGGTCTATCTCTGCCCCGCCAACAAACGGGGGTTCTATCTCGACGCCAACGACAACCGCCCTTTCATTACCTCCAAAACCGCCGCCAACGCCGTCTATTATGAAGTCGGCTACGGTTATCGCAGTTTCATGCGCAAAAACTTCCAGAACACCGACTCCGCCGTGACAGTGAACAATGTGAAGATCACCATGTTCAAGCATCCCAGCCGGCAGGTGCCGCTTTCGGATAATTATATCTGGCATTATCCGGGCACAATCTATCAGATCGGCAACCTCTCCGCCGCGGTCGTCGCCGGTTCGCCGGAAGTCAACGCGCTCTTCATGGACGGACGCGCCGGCCGCTGGAACTCGCTGCGGAGCGGCAGGGACGTCAACCGTTTCCTCTTCGTTCCCGGCACCCTCGATGCGACCACCGCCCGCGACCCCCGGATCAGTTACGATGAAGAATAAGGTTATGCTCATGAAGAAAGCGATCCTCTGCGCCATCCTGTTGTCCGGCGGCCTCTCCGCCGGGGAATTCTCCATCGATCACCCGCTCGGCTGGGTCTTCCGCACCGGGGAAGTTGCCGCCGCTTCCGGCTCCGGCGTTATCACGGTGACCGACTTTCACGGGAAAAGCCGGAGCATCCCCGCCTCGGCGGATGGTTCGTTTGCCGTGCCGACCGATATCCCGGGATATTTCATTCTGAAAAACGGAGCGGGCACCCAGAGCTTTGCCGTGATTCCAACTCCGCCCACCGGGACGGAGGCGTTCGGCATCAACTTTCACCTCACCCGCATTCCGCTGGCCGATGCGAAGCGCGAGGTTGCCATGGCGCAATTCATCGGTTACAACTGGGGGCGCGGCACCCTCTTCGACTGGTCCGACGTCAAGGGCGACGATTACCGTGAAGTTTTCACCCGCTATGCCGGGTTGACCGATTTCATGAAAGGGTGCGGTATGAATCAGCTCGGCGGCATCTACTATCTGCCGCGATACGCCTCGGGAGCCCCCGCCGATGCCA
>JAVBSA010000615.1:0-6935 GCA_031556915.1 Victivallis sp. | reverse complement strand
GCCGGATTCCTCGAGCAGCGTCAAATTGAGCTTCATCTCCAACGCCACGCCTTCCAGCAACCCCTTCAGCAGTTCGCCGCGTTTTGTGGAAAGCCGCCAGCCATACACCGCCCCCGGCGTCGCCGCATCGAAATAGGGTGTCCCCGACGGTGTGAAATAAGGCAGCGCCAACAACCCCGTCGGCGCATCCGGCAGCTCGGCCAGAAGCTCCGGGTACGTAAGAGAACCGGCGAATTCCTCTTTGAAATATTGCAGCAGATTGCTCCCGGTCAAACTGTAGGCCACCGACGTATATTTGCCCGGCAGCGCATAGTCGTAACAACAGAGATTGCCGCGTTTCAACCCGTCGCCGAAGGCCGGTTCCGCCAGCACCGGACAGAGGCATTCCACCGACCCGGCGGCATACATCGCGCTCCCTTCGTCGACCACCCCGGCCCCCAGCGCCCCGACCGTCTGATCGTGGCCGCCGGTGACAATCGTTACGCCGGACAATAAGCCCGATGGAACCACGCCCGCCACACTCCCTGAAGAAAGCGGCCGCGCCAGCTGCGACGCATTCAGGTCGAGCAGCGCCAGAATTTCCGGGCTCCAGCAATGACGGTTGACATCGAACAGCATGGTGCGCCCGGCCAGCGGCCACCCCATCGCGGGTTCCACGCCGAGGCTCTGGATCAGGAGATCCTCGAAACAGAGGAAACGGTGGGTTTTTGCCCACAGTTCCGGTTGGTGCTCCTTGAGCCAATGAAGTTTAAAAAGCGAAAACCTCGGCGAAGGCGTGTGTCCCGTGATCCGGTAGAGGTCGAGCTGCCCGGCCAGCGCTTCGACCGAACCGAGCGCCCGGGTGTCCGACGAAATCATGGCGTTGCCGAGAATGTTCCCGGCGGCATCGACGGGAGTGAAGGCTTCCCCCTGGCTCGAAATCGCCAGCGCGGCAACGGGACCGGATTGGCGGATCGTCTCCGCGATCACGGCGAAACAGCAGTCGATCACGTTACGCGAATCGAGCTCCACCCGGCCCGGTTGCGGGCGCACGGTTTCATATGCCCGGTGCGCCGAGCCCAGGAGTTTGCCCTTTTCATCATAGGCCGCCGCCTTGCAGCCGCTGCTGCCGATGTCGATGCCGAGGCAGTTCACAGCTCGGTCTCAAAGTAGTTGAGGTAACGGGTGAAGGCTTCGCGGATCGCGCGCTCCCAGTTCCCGGGGGCCACGCCGACGTGGTGGCGGTAGCCCGCGTAACCGAGGCGGTTGACCTTGCGCTGTAAACCGGGGATGTGCGCCGCCGCGCCGCAGCCGAAGAACTCCGGCGGAATCGGGTCGGCGGTGAATTTGCCCGATCCCGCATAGAACCTGAGTTCGCCCTCCGCCGTGGTGGTGGAGGCGAAGGTGAATTCCATCGGCCGGATGCGCCCGACGTTGCACCCGAAGGCGCACCCTTCGCCGAGCACCTTGGCGAACATCGGGTGGTCGATCACTTTGCCCTTTGCGGTCATCAGTGACTGCGGAACCGGCCCGCAGTGAAAGAGGATGCATTTGTCGGGATCATCGGCGTAATTATTGTTCCAGTCGAGGCAAGTCGCCGGTTCCTGCGAGGCCAACTGAAGCGCCAGCATCGGAATCGCGTTGCCGATGTCGAGCTCGCAGGCCGCCGGGAAGCCCCGGTCGTTGAGCTCGCTCAACACCAGGCAGGGCGAAATGTTGAGGGATTCTTCGAGGTCGAACCAACAGCGGAGCCCGAGCGCGTCGAGCTTGTGCCGCTCGATCATGCGGTCGAGCGCGAGCGACAGGCGCGACAGGGTCAGCAGCTTGTCGGGCGGCACCTCCGAACAATCGGTGTAGGCGCGGAACCGGGCGGCCTTTTCGGTGAGTTCGCCGTCGGCGATTCTTTTCATTTCGAGCAGCAGGTCCGAATTGTCGAAGACTTCGACCGTGATTCCGTATTTCTGCAGCGCGACTTCGTCGAACCGGATGGTTTTAAAAGCGGTGGGCCGCGCCCCGATCGCGCCGATCCGGCAGCGTTTCAAGCCGCCGACGATCCGGCAGACCGCGGCGAATTCCCGCATCTGGATGTTGAACTCTTCCGACAGCGGAGAGAGGGTGTGCGGCTCCCAGGCGGTGAAGGGAATGTTGTTCTGGCCGAAGACGTCCATGATCGAGAGTTTGCCGCAGAAGGCGTCGCGCCGCCGGGCAAAATCCATCTTATCGAGCTCGTCGGGATAGGCCAGGATGTAGATCGGCGTGCCGCAGTCGCGCAGCGCCTCCGACGCGCCGTTTTCATCGCCGAAATTGGGCAGACAGAGGATGACCCCCTGATATTCCCCGCGGTGTCCGGCCAGAAAATCGGCGTAAACCCATCCTTCGGCGGAAGTCTCGACGGCGCCGTAACGGGTGGCGTTCTCCGGCATCAGAAGAGTGCCGAATCCCAATTTATGCAGTCTGCCGGTTACTTCCGCCCGGGCGGCGGCGATCAGGCTCTCCGGGAAAAATCCCCGGTTCCCGAAATAAAGTGCGAAGGTGGTCTTTTTCATTTTTTGATCTCCAATTTTGCCGCTGAGTTTTCGATTGCCAGTTCGTCGCGCAACAAAGCGCGCATGGTGTCGTAGACCGCCTGTTGGGCCGCCGGGATGCCCTGGGCGAGCGTTCGCTCATAGGGCTGGCGGATCGCGGTGGCGACGTTGATTTTGGCGATGCCGCGCCGGATTCCCTGTTGAACGGATTCCGGCTCGATGCCGGTGCCTCCGTGGAGAACCAGGGGGATTCCGGTCGCCGCGCGGAGTTTTTCGAGGTGTTCGAGGTCGATCCGCGCTTTCGGCTTCTCCTTCTGTTTGCCCGCGGCGGAAATCGCGCCGTGGATGTTGCCGATGGCGACCGAAAGCCAGGCGCATCCCGTCTCGCCGACGAAACGGCGCGCTTCCTCCACCGAAGTGAATCCTTTTTTGCTGCGGAAGAGCTCTTCATAAGGCGGCAGCGGCCCCGCTTCGTGCCCCAGTACCGCGCCGAGCTCCGCTTCGACCGGAATTGAACCGGCAAGTTCGACCGCCTTGCGCGTCGCCGCGATATTTTCCGCCAACGGCAAGCGGGAGCCGTCGATCATCACCGATTCGTAGCCGAGTTCCAGCGCTTCGGCGATGTCAGCCATGTAATCGACCGTAAGGTTGTCTTCGTCGATCACCGGAACGTGGTCGAGATGGAGCCGGGTGTGGCGGCATAGCTTTATTTTTTCATATTCGTCGCGGATAGCGCGGAGGCTCTTCGATTCGAACTTGATCCATTCCAGTCGCGCCACCATAATGAGGCCGAAGCTGTCGGCGTCGCGGAGCGCCCGCACCACCGGCTCCATCATCGGCAGGTAAGGGATGTTGAAGCCGGGAACCGCGACTCCCGCTTTCAGGGCTTGTTTGATGATATTTCCGGTATCCGACATGAATTCCTCCTTAGGGTTGTGACTGTTGTTCTACCCGGTTTACGCTGACGCCTTTGCTGATACGCCTTTGCTGAACGACGTTTTCAACGGACAAAACGGACGTAACGGACAAAACGGACGTAACGGACGGACAACGTTTTTGGGAGCTCTGATCTTTTCAAAATGCGTCCACTCCTTGTCCGTTTTGTCGGTTACGTCCGTTTTGTCCGTTTTGTCCGTTACGTCCGCCGGTTTGGGTTTAATTATACCCCGGAAAGGATCGGATCGGAATGGATGGAGATTTTTTTGCATGTAAAATCAGGCAATATCAGTGAAAAAATACATTGCCGATGCTATATTGACTCAGGAGACAACGGAATGCTGAAATACGCGATCGAAACCGGCAAGATGAATGAGATGATGGAATTGTTGTTCCGGGTGCTGGATATCCGGATCACCTTCTTCGACCTACAGGAAAGCGAGGTGAAATCGTTCAACATCAAGGCCATGTCGCCCTTCTGCCGCCGGTCGCGGCGGGATCCGGAGTTCAATGCCCGCTGTGAGGCGTGCGACCGCGAGCATCTGCGGACGGCCAAACGCACCGGCAACGTCCACGCCTATCGATGCCACGCGGGGCTGCTGGAGGGAATCGTCCCCCTCTACGACCGCAACGGAATCTATCTCGGCGCAATTGTCTTCGGCCAGCTCTCCGACCGCGATACCACACGGCGCAAGATGCAAGACACCGGAATCCTGCTCAAATATCTCAGCGAATACCTGAGCGAAAATGAGATCATCCGCTATCTCAGCAAGCCCTGGGCGGAACGGCTGGGGGATTATATCACGGCTAACCTCAACCGGCGGCTCACCCTGTCGGGGCTGGCGGAAGTCATCGGGCGCTCAACCTCGTTCCTGTCGCACAACTTCCCGCTCGAATTCGGCATGCCGCTCAAGGAATACATCCGCCGGGAGCGCATGGAAAAGGCGAAACAGCTGCTGCAAAAAGGCGCCTCCGTCAAAGAAACCGCCCGGGAGCTGGGGTATTATGACGAGTTCCACTTTTCGAAAGAGTTCAAACGCTTCTACGGCCAACCGCCCAGCGCGCTCAAATCATAAAATCCACGGAATATTTCGATATTTATCGAAATGATCTCTTGAAAAGACGTTTTTTCGTTATATTCTATATTTAGATGATCATCGAAATGACGAGGCATTATGGGGATACAGGAGACATTCAAGGCTTTGGACGACGTTACCCGGCGGCGGATTCTCGACCTGCTGAAGCGCGGCAGGCGCCCGGCGGGCGAGATCGCGGCCGAGTTCGACCTCAGCAACGCCACCATCTCCCATCATCTGGCGATCCTGAAGGACGCCGGGTTGGTGACGGAGGAGCGGCAGGGGAAATTCATCTATTACGAGTTGAGCACCAGTGTATTGGAAGATGCCATGGGGTGGCTGATTACGCTCAGAAAGGAAGGCGGCAAATGAAGTTTCGCGATTGGACGGCTCTTTTTACTTTATTGTTTTCATTGGCATTGATCGCCGCCGCCTTCTGGCTGCTGCCGGAAGACGCGCGCGTGCCGCTGCACTGGAACGCCGTGGGGACGGTCGATCGCTGGGGTGACAAAGCCCGCTTTCTCCGGATCAGTTGCGGCATGCCGCTGAGTATCCTTCTGTTAGGAGTCTTTTATTGCTTTGCGCCCCGTATTTTCGGCGGCAAAGAAGGTAACGTGTCGGCGACGCGGAACATTCTGGTAATGACATTACTCTACATTTGCGGAGCCCAGGCAGTGGTTTTTTATGCCGCCTGGAGTACGGTGAACGGAGCGAATGTCAATGTTTTCGTTTTCAACTTCATCACCGCCGGGATCGGTTTTCTGTTTGTCGTAATCGGCAACGTCATGCCGAAGCTCAAGATGAACCGCTGGGCCGGAATCCGCTGCAAATGGACGATGGAGGATCCGGAAGTCTGGTATAAAGTTCATCGTACCGGAGGAAAACTCTGGGTAGCGGCGGGAATTATCATCATCATAACGACTTTGCTTCTTCCGCCTCAATGGACGACTTGCACCATGCTGGGGGTAGTCGCCGTCATCACGCTTTATTCCATGATCCAGGCATGGTATCTCGCCCGCCGGAAAAGACTCGCAAAGGAAGCCTGAAAATGAAACTGCCCGGCAAAATACGCGATTGGATGCGGAAACAACCTGATGTGATATTTTTAATCACAGGTGCGATTCTCTGGATGATTTATCTGCAGATCTCTTCGCTGATGATCGGCGAATATCAACGTGCATCCGGCACTCTTTCGTGGAGGGTTCAAGGCTGGTGCATCATTGGCCTTATTTTTTGGTTCGGTTGGATTATACCGTTGCTTCTTACGCTGATTTGCTGGTTGGTCAAATTTTTGAACCGTAAGCTCGCATGGGGCTGTCTGCTCGGCTGGTGGGGCTGGGCGATGTACACAGCCATTGCCGGCTTGAATGTTGACGCTCAATTCAAACGATACCGTGTCATGGATGCGGAACTGTACGGCATGGTCGTCATCGAAACATTTTCCATGGGAGATTCGTTCAACGACGGCAGATATGGCAACGGCACCTTTTCCGGCGACGGGCCGCGGCTAAAGGAATATCTCGAGGCTCATTTCAACTATAAGCCGCCGGAATGGGATAAAGAGGAGGGATGGCGGACGGAATGGCTAACCGTTCTGCAGGAAAGTGAAAATTGTTTCAGCTTCAAATGGCGGGAAATGTCGTGGGAGGCCCATGAGCGGAGAACACGGGAACGGGAGAAGAAAAGGTGGAATATCGGCGTAAAATAAGTGACTGGACAAAAAAGCACCCTGAAATGACGTTCTTTATCGTCGGGGTTGTTCTCTGGGGCATCGGTATTGAAGTCGCTATGCTGATGCCCGACTATCAGCGCGGAGCCGACCGCTTTCAATGGCGGCTGGCCGGTTGGGGAATCATCGGATTACTCGGCCCGCTTTGGGGGATGGCGCTACTTCCGACGCTGATCTGCTGGCTGATGAAATTCCTTAACCGCAAGCTCGCGTGGATTTGTCTGCTTGGCTTGTGGGGATGGGGTATGTATGCTTCGCTTGCCTCGCTGAATCTTGATGTCCGGCTCAGGAACCGGATCCTGGATGCAGAATTGTATGATATGATTGTGATCGAGACATTCTCCATGGCCGATTCGTTCGGCGAAGGGTGCGGAGGGCGCGGCAGCTTTACCGGTGACGGACAACAGGTGAAAGAATATCTCGACACGCATTTCGAGTACCGGGTGAATCAATGGGATGGAACGGGCCGCTGGCGGACGAAACATTTGAGCATTCAACAGGAAAGTGAAAATCTCTTTCGGTTCGAGTGGTGGCAAGTTCCGGGGGAAGTCATCGCTCAGCGGCAACGGGAACGGGAGAAGCGAAGATGAGAGGCGGGAGATACAACAATCTGTGTGGAATCGCGGGTGGGCTGGCCCCCTTCCGGGGGCCGGTGTTTGCGGCTGGCGGCGCCCGAAACCGTGTGCGCGA
>JAVBSA010000501.1:0-6290 GCA_031556915.1 Victivallis sp. | reverse complement strand
AGCCTTTTCGGGCGAAGCCCGAAAAGGCGTCGGCCCCGGCACCTTGCCGGTCGGAGGTTCCAAGGAGGCGAAGCGCTCCTTGGCGGAGTTTGAGGCGGAGCCTCAAGTCCAGGCGCGTTTATTTTGGCTAGCGCTTATGGGGTATGCCCCGTTTGGAATCCGCACCAGGGCCGAAAGGCCCTGGACCCGGTCGGCTTTGCCTCCCTACACCTTATTCAGCGTGTTTTTTACCCGCTCCACGCCGGGGAAGTCGCGGAACCGGAACACCCGGTCGCCCAGCTCCCTCTCCAGCATCGCAAACGTTTCATCATCGGCCAGCGCACGATCCACCCCCAGGATCAACGGAAGCGACGGTTTTTTCTTCAAAAGCGCCACGCGCTTCTCCAACCCGCCGCGGTGCCAGCGGTGAAATAACTCCAAGTGCACAACCTTACCCGCCGTATTCTCGAAACTGAGGTCGGGAAACACAATCTCCTGGCCGCCGCCGTCAATAAAAGGCGAATCGCCCACGATCTTCCACTCTTCCACCTGCTTCTTGAACAGCTGGTGGAACATACGGATCTCTTCCGGCACGTAACTGGAAAAGTTGCGGTAATGGGAAACCAACCCCGACGTCTGATCCAATTTCAATTTCCCTTTGCGGCCGGCCATATCGATTTCAGCCACAAGACTCCATTCCTCCAGATTGACCACCGCAGGGAAAAATGCCGCCAGCTGAAGCGCGTATTTACGGCTGTTCTGAAAAATGGCGAACGGACCGGAAACCTCCAGCTCAATCACCGTTTTCCCCTTGGTCTTCTTACGGTGCATTTCAGCAAGCAGCCGGAAAAATTTAAGGTACTTGAACAACCTCCGCAATTCGGCGGGGTTGGAATCCGAAACCGTAAACTGCAAGTCACCCGCATAAAAAAGCAACCCCTGCACCAGGGCGAGGTTGTAGCGGTTGAGCAGTTCGCCTTGATAGATCTCCCGGAACCCCGTCACCCGCTCATTGTCGGGCAGGTCGCCGTAGATGTCGCCCGCCATGAACCCGGCGAAGGATTCATTGGTGAACAGCGCATTGCGGTAATCGTCGAGCTCTTTGCAAAGCGATTGCGCGGCGGCGGTGAACAGTTCCCGGCGCGAGGCGGGGTAGTCGATTTCACGAACCGGGTCGAAGGAGGTACGGTCGAGAAGGAGTTTGTTCAAACCCGCGGCGATTTTGGGATCGCGCGCACCCTTGAGCAGCACATCGACCAATTCCTCCAATTCTCCCCGGCGCATCTTCGACTCCGCCGCGCCGCGGTAGGCGGCGATCAGTTCGGCGGCCAGCTCCTGCAGCAGCGGCGCGGCCGGGTCAATGAAGGAAACTTTGAAGCCCCCCTGGTTCCGGTAACGCAGGAGGTCGCGCGTCAGCATAGTTTCTCCGGATAATCGGCGAAGAAGGGGAGCAAAAGTCCGTGAACCCCCGGCGCGGCCGCGAGGATGCCCCGGCGCGGAAAATTGCCGCCCCCGGCGAGATCGGTCACCACCGCCCCCGCCTCACGGGCGATCAGCGTGCCGGCGGCAATGTCGTAAACCTCGAGCGCCAGTTCCCAGAAGCAGTCGTAAGTGCCGGAACCGACCATCGCCAGATCCAGCGCCGCCGAACCGCAGCGCTTGATGTCATGCAGCACGGGCACGATTCGCGAGAAATAGGTGATGTTGTTCACCTCGAGCCCCGCCCGGATGCAGGCGAAACCGGTCGACCCGTCCGCATCCTCGACCCGGGCGCATTTCGATGTATGGATCGCCTCGCCGTTCCGCGTGGCGCCTTTGCCCTTTTCGGCGGCGAAGAGGAGGTTGAGCGCCGGGGCGTAGACCACGCCGTATTCCGTCTCTCCCCCCCGGCAGAGCGCGATCGAAATCGAAAAATAAGGGTGATGTTTGACGAAAGACTGGGTGCCGTCGATGGGGTCGATGACCCAGCGGTATTCTGCGCCGTCATTGGAGAGGCCGGATTCTTCGCCCAGAATGCCGTGATCGGGGAAACGCTCCCGGATCCGCGCCGTAATGGCCTTCTCCACCGCGAGATCAGCGGCGGAAACCATGTCCCTGGCGGTCGCTTTGGAGTGAATATCCTCCGGCTTCAGCGTTTCGAAGTAGCGGAGCGCGACCTCGCCCGCTTCACGGGCGACCTGTTCGATAAAGGGAAGCATACAATTATTTGCTCTTTCTGCTGCGCGGGGAGAGACTCACCAGATTGACCGTGATCCCCCAGGCGTCCGAGGCCGGAAGAATCTTCTTTTCATGGTTGGCTCCCCAGCTGTCGGTGTAAACGATCGAATCGGTTTTGTCATTGTAACCGTTGATGATGCGCATGTGAAGCCCGAAATCGCTGCCGGCTCCGCCTTCCACCTTGGGGAAAATGAAGGTGCCCCAGCAGAGCGGAATCCCTTCGTCGATGCTCTCCTTGACCGTCTCCATGAAGTTTTTCCCCTCTCGCTCCTTCTGGCGGACCTCTTTGAAGACATTGAAGTCGAGCCGCTTCATGAGCGTGCCGAAATCGAGGTACCGAACCCGGTCCATCTCGAACACGAAATTGTTGAAATCCACCTTGCTCTGGTCGAGCTTCATCCGCGAAGCCTGGTTGTTGTAATCCTTGACCAGTTTCTGGATGTCGTTGATTTTGTCGATCCCATCGTAACGGTAGAGCCATTTGAACCGGATTCCAAGCCGGGTCTGGCTGGTCTCGAGCATGCCGATCAGCTTGTTGAAGCTGGTGCCGCGTTGCGCGTCCGATTCCGCAAGTTTGGCGATGATGTGCTGGTCGACGTCGGAGCCGTAGTAACGGAGCACCCGTTCCAGGGTCGCCGCCACACAGTAGCCCTTGGCGCCCTGATCGACCATCGGCAGCCGGATCATATGGGTGCCGTCTTCTTCGATCTTGACGTTGCCGGCCAGTTCGGAGGAGCCGACGTTGGTTTTCATGGAGTCCCGGAGGCTCTTCGGCGAAGCACCGGGCAGATAAAGATCGACGGAAACAAATTCCGGCGTGTCCTTGGTCATGCTCCAGCGCAGCATGGCGTCGAGCCGCTCGGTGCGCCAGACCTGCGAGCGGACTTTGCCCGCACCGACCACCGCGTTCTGGGTCTGGGACTTGCCGCCGGCGAACTCATTGAGTTTGTCGGTCAGCGTTGCAAGCAATTTGCGGAAAGCCCCCCGCTCCATATCGCCGGCGTCGCCCCGGTTGAAAACCGAAATATCCAGCTCTGCAAGTTTCCCCTCCTGGACGGAGGCGAGAATCTCCTGAACCGGAATATCGAAAAGCGTGAGCTTGACCTTGGATGTCCTGGCGTTGTAACGCAATTGCGTTTTGGCGGAATCCACCCAGACGAACGCGTTGGGGAAGGCGCTCTGCAGATCCTCGGGGCTTTTTTCCCACAGCTTGTTCTGAGCATCCAGAAACGGATCGATCTCTTTGGCCCCGAGCGGAAGCAGCAGGGCGAACAGCAGGAGCGCGAGGATCTTACGCATTCTTTACCTCAACTGGTTAAAAGCATCTTTTCGCTGACTTCGTACAACATGGGTTCCCCGGCGAGATAGCGCTTGAGCTCGTCGATCATATAGTCGGACATGCGGTGCACCTCATCGTTCATGGAACCGGCGATATGGGTGGACATGATGACGTTGGGGAGCGCGTACAAAGGAGAACCCTCTTCCGGCGGTTCGGGGTGCATCACATCGAGCAACGCGGTAAGGTCGGTGCGTTTGGCGAGCACTTCGCAGAGTTCGGCCTCATTGACCTGGGCGCCGCGCCCGGTGTTGATGAAGACCGCGCCTTCGCGCATCGATTCGAACAGCTTGCCGTTGAGCACGCCGATGTTGTCGACGCGGTCAGGCAGGTGGTTGCTCACCACCTGCGCGGTGGCAAAGGCCTCCTCAAGCGAAACGGTACGACGCTCCGCGCGCGACGGAATGATGATCGTCTTCAGGTGATAGTCCGCCAGCAGTTCCTGAACTTTGGTGGCGATTGCACCCGCGCCGACCAAAGCGACGGTTTCACCGTAGCTGCCGGGACCGGCCGTGGCGTGCGCCTTGCCCCAGTCGCCCTTGCATTTGAAGTTGCGCGAGTTGCGGAAAAAGCCCTTCATCGAGAGAAGAATCTGGGCGACGCAAAATTCCGCCACCGGAATCGCATTGGCCTGCCAGGCGCTCAATACCCTGACGCCGCGCCCGAAAAGCGGCCGGGCAAAACCGTCGGTCGCGCCCGCACCGTAAAACAGAATCTTGAGGTTCGGCAGCCGGTCAAGCTGTTCCGCAGTCAAACAAGGCATCCCCCAGGTGGAAAAAATCAGTTCCACATCGTCGAAATTGCCCTTGAGCAGATCCTCGGCGGTAAATATCCCCGGCCGCAGCGAAGTAAGCCCGGCAATTTCGGCAATCTGCCTTTCGGTGTAAACATAATCAACGCGTTCCGCGTTCTGACAAAGAAAAATGGCGTGCGGTTTCATGGTTCTCCTGCGGGTTGTTTACAGGATAAGATAGCACCGAAACAAGCGTGAGGCAAACGACAAAAAAGAAAAAGCCGGTTTGCGCGTGCAAACCGGCTGTCAAAAGCGTTATTTATCAGGCGTCGAGGAAGCCGTCTTCGAGGCCGAGGGGCAGGGGGGCCGGGCGTTCGCAGGTGCTTTCGATTTCGACCGGTGCGCCGGTTGTGTTCGACTTGTCGAAGGCGCACATGATTTCGAGCACGTGGAACGCGAGTTTATTGTTCGCGCGGTGCGGGCGGCCGGACTTGATCGAATAGACCATATCCACCGCGCCGACGCTGCGGGAGTTGTCCTGATAACCGAAGGGCATCGGGACCTCCTGCCAGTCGGAGAAGCCGGCGCGGAAGACGCGGACGGGGCCGCCGAAGGTGTTCGGGTCGGGAACCTGGAGGGAGCCTTCCGAGCCGTAGATTTCGATCGGGCAGTGGCCGTGTTTCCAGACGTCGAAACTGCTCATGACGGTGATCAGGGCGCCGCACTCGAATTCGACCACGCCTGCGAGGTGGGTATTGACGTTGATCGGGTAGACTTGCGGAACGGTTTTGGGGCCGCCGACGCGGGTGTCGGTGAACTTTTTGCAGAGCGCGGTCACGCGCTTGGCGGGGCCGAGCATATTGACGAGCGTGGTGATGTAATAGGGGCCGAGATCGAGCATGGGGCCGGCGCCGTAGTCGAAGAAGAAGGGGGCCTGGGGCCATTTTTCGGGGCCGCGTCCGAGGACGAGGGCGGTTCCGGCGAGCGGTTTGCCGATCCAGCCGTCATCGATGAGTTTGCGTGCGGTCTGCTGGCCGCCGCCGAGGAAGGTGTCGGGGGCGCAGCCGCAGCGAAGGCCTTTTTCTTCGGCGAGCTTCATGACTTTGCGGGCGTCTTCGAGGTTGACGCCGAAGGGTTTTTCCGAATAGCAGTGTTTCCCGGCGTTGAGGATTTCCAGGTCGACTTTGGAGTGTTCCTTGGGGGGGGTGAGGTTGATCACCACTTCGATTTCGGGGTTGGCGAGCAGTTCCGCGTTGGTGCCGTCGGGTTTGGCGTCGAAGGCTTTGAAGGTGTTCTCGTTGTAGCCGAATTCCGCGAATTCTTCCATTTTGGCTTTGGCGCGTCCGGGGATGAGGTCGGAGCCGGCCACAACTTCGATGTTGCGGAAGCGCGACGCCGCTTTGAGGTAGGCGCCGGAGATCATTCCGCAGCCGATGATGCCGATTTTGGTCTTCTTCATGATGTTCTCTTTCGTAAGGATTAACGGTTGCCGGCGGTGAGTTTGTTGCCGGTCATATACTGATAGCTTTTCTTCATGCCGCGCCACATATCGATGACGCAGTTGTCCAGCTCGATGACGATCCATTTGACGAGGTCAGGGTTGACCTGGGCGAGGATTTGCGGAATCGGGAGCTTACCGCTGCCGAGCGGAAGCTGCGGGATATCGGGGTCGAGAACGCCGTCCTTCATATGCACGAGGATGGTGCGGTCGCAATAACGCTTCATGACCTCCACCGGGTCGACTTTGCCGAAGTTGGCGGACCAGTAGCAATCCATCTCGAACTTGAGTTTGGGAACCAATTCGCTGTAGATGTCGTAGGCGATGCGGCCGTCGACCATGTCGAATTCGAACGCGTGGTTGTGCTGGAAGAGCGTGATGCCCTGCGCTTCGAGTTTTTCCTGCCAGTCGCGCACCTTGTCGGCGGTGCTTCGGATGGCGTCCATATCCTTGAATTCATTCGGGCCGAAACCGCAGACGCAGGTGTCGAGGCCGAGAGCTCCGAGGGTGTCGACGATTTGCGGAAT
>JAVBSA010000477.1:0-3927 GCA_031556915.1 Victivallis sp. | reverse complement strand
TGACCGAGAAGCGTTTCGAAATCGGTATCACCGAGATTGCCCAGCGAATGCTCCGGGGCGACGTAAAAGTCGCACGGATAAACCGATCCGTCGTATTCCACCACAAAATAGTTCCGGCAGTCTCCGCCCATCGGACAGACCGTCGGCACGCCGAAGACCAGCCGCGAGAGAATCGAATCGAACAGCCGGATCGAAACCGTGCGGGTATCGCGCCCGAACCAGCGGTCGAAGATCCGGCAGAGAAACTCGCCCCACTCGGCGGCGGAGGGGGAAAACGGCCGCCGCTCTCCCCGTTCGTCGAATTCGACACACTCGATGTATTGGTGAAAGGCGATTCCCTGTTCGCACAGGAAATCATATACCGCCTCCGGCTCCGCAACGTTCGCGGCGGATACCAGGGTCAGGGCGTTGAATTCCGTCCGGTGCTTTTTGAGGATGCCGAGCCCGCGCATGACTTCGGCATGCGTTCCGCCGCCGGAAGCCTTCCTGCGGCCGGCGTCGTGAACAGCGCGCGGACCGTCGATGCTGATTCCGACCAGGAATTTATTTTCCCGCAGGAATTCCCCCCACCGGTCGTCCAGCAATGTTCCGTTGGTCTGGAGTGCGTTGCCGAAGCTTTTGCCGTGCGGCAGGTAACGCTTCTGCATCTTCACCGCCGCCTCGAAGAACGGAACGCCCATCAGCGTCGGTTCCCCGCCCTGCCAGCCGAACTGGTAATGTTCGAGCCCGGTTCCGTAGTAACGGCGGATGGCCGTTTCGAGCGTCGAGCGGTCCATGCGATGCACCCCGTCGCCGAAATATTCCCTCTTCGGCAGGTAAAAGCAGTAGGCGCACCGCAGATTGCAGTCGAAAGACGCCGGTTTGATCAATAGAGAAAAGGACTTCATGACGAAAATTGCCCCCAGAGTTTCACAGTAACAAGCAGCCATGCGGCCATAACCACCCAGGCGAACGATTTCTTCAGCCTCCCGGTCGGACACCGTTTCTGGAGAAGAACTCCCAACCGGCTGCCGATCAGCGCCCCGGCCAGGAGCGGAAGCAGCACGATCAGGTCAACGGCGCCCGAACGGAAATGCAGCACGGAACTTGCCGCACTCGAAAGGAACACCAGCATCGTCGTCGTCAGCGTGGCATATTGCCCCGGCTGGCCGACCAGGTAAAGCAGCGCCGGCAGCATGACGACGCCGCCGCCGATGCCGAGCAATCCGCTCAACACCCCCATCGCCGCCCCCAGGGTGACAAGAACGGGTACGCTGAACGCTCCGCCCGGAATGCTCTTGAAGCACGCCAGCGGCGGAATCCGCCAATTCCGCAACCAGCCCCGTTCTTCCCCTTTCGGCGTCCGTTCCAGAAGCATGCCCGCGCCGATCAGGAACAGCAGCGCGCAGAAGAATGCCAGCAACACCCGGTCGGCGGTCTCCGCTCCGTTCCGGGCAAGCATCCTGACGATTTTCTCCCCCAGAAAACACCCGGGGAAAATACCCGCCGCACACCATAGGGCGACGTCCGCTCCTGTCGCCGACCGGCGGTCCACCCGCTGGCAGAGCGTAATTGCCGACGTCCCGCAAATCTGCGCCGCGCCGGTTCCGACCGCCAGCGGCATGCTCATCCCGAGAAAGATGTGCAGCGCCGGGGTCAGGATGAATCCGCCGCCCGCACCGAAAAATCCGGTCAGGACGCCGATTCCACCGCCGAGCAGGAGCGAGACTGTCAACAAATATGCGTTCATTTGAATTCTTCCGGGTGGCGCGCCGCCAGTTCGGGAACCGCCCACGCACGGCCGGTTTTCTCCAACCGTTCACAATATTTTTTGAGGTGTCCGTGCGAATGGCAGGGGCCGCCGCGCAGCAGGACCTCCCAGAGCGGATCATGATAATAGCCGTTCGGCTGCGTCATCATCATATCGTCATGCCAGGCAAGGTAACGGCGCGCGCCTTCGCTGCAGATATCCGGCCGTTCCGCGGCAAGATCGCGCTCCTCATGCGGATCGTCCTTCAGGTTGAAAAGCATCTCCTTCGGGAAAAGATGGAAGAAATCATGCCAGGTGCGGATATAAAGCCAATCCCCCCAGCGCACGGCGCGCTGACAGCCGTGGCAGCACTGCGACAGCACCAGGTCGTCACGTCCGGCGGAACGGCCCGTGCGAACCGCTTCGGCGAAGCTTTCGCCTTCCCAGCTTTTGGGAGCCGGGAGGTTCAGCAGGTCTGCGAGAGTCGGCAGCAGGTCGATATTATACTGCAGCCCCTTCGCCATGGCGTTTTTCGCCATTCCCGGGAAACGCACGATCATCGGGATGCGGCAGGTGCAATCGTCGGCGCTGCCGTGCTCGCTCCACAATCCCAGCTCCCCGAGATTCTCGCCGTGGTCGGAGCTGACGATGATCACCATATCGTCGAGAATTCCTTTTTCCCGGAACACTTCCAGGAGCCGGCCGATGTGGGAATCCACGTAGCGGATTCCGCAGTCGTAGCCGTCGATCACCCGGCGGACGTCTTCCCAGGCTTCAATTTTCCCGGGCTGGCGCGGATATTGCGGCGACTCATAGTCGTCATACATATGAATTTCGCCGATCCCGTGCGGGCCGACCGTATGCTTCAGCTGTTTTTCGATCACTTCCGGGGTGAGCCATGAGGGCAGCGGATCGTTTTCAAACGGGTTGCCCATCTCCGCCGGCGCGCGGTAGGGGGTATGCGGATCCCAATAGTTGACATGCAGATACCAGTTGTCCCGGTCGCCGTTCCGCTCCAGCCAGTCCAGCACGGTCGGCGTCACCTCTTCGGCCGACTCCATTCCGCCTTTCCCGGTATCGTAAATCTCGCGGAACCCGGCATAGTAGTTGAAGGTGGAATGCCGCTCGCCGAATCCGCCGATGTAAACGGTGTTCAACCCGGCCTGAAGCTTCAGGAAAGCGGGCAGCGTCTCCCGGCTCATCCGGCTGAAAAAACGCCGGTCGCGCCCTTCGGGGCGGAAATCGGCGTTGTAACCGTCATGGTTGATGACGCCGTTATGAATCCCGAACGTTCCGGTCATCAGCGCGGAGCGCGACGGCAGGCACGGCGCGTCGGAGGTATAGCAGCTGTCGAAACAGACCCCTTCGGCCGCGATGGCGTCCAGGTTCGGCGAGGTATCGCGGCAATACCCGTAGCATCCCAGGTGATCCGGCCGCAATGTATCGATATCAAGATAAAGAATCCGCATATGTTTTCCCTCTCAAGGTGTGGTCTTCGTGCTCCTGGTAATATTATGAAATAGATTGGAGCATTTTGCAATAGCGGATAGAGATTTAAAATATAACAGAGAGATTATCCCATGTGCGAAGGCATCGGTAAAAAACAAAAATAATCCTGATTTTCGGCGAAATTCGCACCTTGAATTCTTGCATTTTCTCCGAAACCGGATTATGATAGCTCCATGAAACAAATCGATCGCTGGCAACTCAACCCGGTTCCGCGCGGTGCGACGTACCGGAGTTGGAACTCATTTTACATCAGTCCGCGCATCCTGTACGCGTACCAGTTGTTCTATGTGTTCAGCGGCACGGGCCAGGGTGCGCTGAACAATGCGGCCTTCCCCCTGGAACCGGCCACGCTCGTCCTTTACGGCCCCGGCTGTCTGCATGAGTTCCGGAGTGCGCCCGGAGCGGAATTCACCATGGGGATGATGTGCTTTTCCTGGTATGATGTGGGGGAGGAAAAACGGGCGCTCGGCAACCGTTACGTCACCGCGCTCGAACCGGACTACTGGCGCTGGGCGGACGAACCGGTCAAAATCGATGGAATTCCCCAGTTCCCGTTCCGCCTCTCCCTCGCCGATCTCTCCTGGCGGCGGGAGTTTGAAATACAACTGAGGGAAGTCGGCGCTGCGTGGCGGCGGCATTTCACGCCGCCCCAGGTCTACCGGGCGAACTCGATCCTCGCCAGTCTGGTC
>JAVBSA010000673.1:0-4183 GCA_031556915.1 Victivallis sp. | reverse complement strand
CAGCGGGTAATAGGGGCTGAAACTCTCCGGAATCGCGATCGTGCGGGCCCATTTGAGTTCGTTGGTATGGAGATTGCCTTCGTACTCCCGGCCCGGCGGATTGTGGTAGGCCGGATTATTTTCCACCCACGCGGGATTCGGCGGCAATCCGTCCGAGTCTTCGGCGATGAGCTCGTTGTATTCTTTGCTTGCGAGGAAGAGCAGAAAAATTTCCGCGTATTTCTTCTCTCGGGCTCCCCGGTAGACGGCTGTATTCCGGGAGCGCAGAATCAGGTTTTTGAAACCGTATGTCGGGAACTGCGAGAAGCTCAAGGCGACCGGCTCTTTGGCGGAACGGCGCAGGTCCATATTGACGTACCGGCCCGAGACGATCATGCCGTACCGCCCCGCGACCAGCTGCGGCGTGGCCTGATTGTTGACGCTGCTGCCGTCGGTGCTCTCCGACGCGATCTCCGCCGCGCTCGGAATCAGGTGCAGCTCTGCGACCCAGCGGTGATAGAGCTTCAACGTCTTGGCGAACGCTTCATGGGTCAGTTGCGGTTCGGTCAGCGTTTCGTTGAAGAGGTCGCCCCCCATGCTGCGGGCGAGCGGCAGCAGGACCCGCGGCATCGCGCCGGAAAAGAAGACCTCCTGCTTTTCGCGGCCTTCGTTGGCGCGGCGGGTGAATTCGAGGCCGATGCGTTCGAATTCCTCCGGAGTCCACTCTTCCGGCGGCACCTCCATTCCGTATTTGCGGAAGAGATCCGCGTTGCAGACCAGCGCCACCGCCGACAGGTTGCACGGATAGGCGTACTGGCGGCCGTTGTACATCAGGAGTTCGCGGGCCGCGCCGTAGTTGCTGCCGGGATCGAGGTTGTTCGCCCGGGCGAACTCCGTAATGTCTTCCAGGACTCCCATCGGCGCAAAGCGTTTCACCGGAACGTGATCGATCAGGTCCCCCGCCATGCCGGAGACCGCCTGGATGAGTATGCTCTGGTTGTTCGTCGTCTCGAGCCGGACCAGGAAAAGCGGGCCGCCGTCTTCGGCGGTATACCCTTTGGCGACCTGCCATTTGTGGAAGAGCGCCACCTGTTCGATCCGGTCCTGCGACAATCCGGCGGTCCAGATGATCGCCGGGCGCGGGGCCTTTTGTTTCAAAGTCCAGACGGTCAGGCCGGAAGCCGCGGCCAGCGCGAGGAGAATCAGAAGAAACAGTTTCTTCATAACCGGACAACCCTGTCGCCGGAAATGGAGTCGTAGGCACCGTTCATCACCCGGATCGCGGCATAACTGTCGGCAAGCGTGGTCTCGGGCCGTTCGCGGCGGCCTTCGATGCACTCGACGAAACTGCCGATCAGCGAATCGGCGGGATTTTCCGGCAGGCGCGGCGTGCCGTCTACGATCAGCCGGTCGGGCGAAGCGTGGTTGTTGCCGACGACGTAACTGTGGCGGTCGAAGAAATCGCAGGAGAAATAGCCCTTGCTGCCGGTCAGCTTCAAGTTGCACTCCAACGACTTCGGCCAGAGCAACCGCCGGGCCGGCACCTTTTCTTCGAGATTCGAATAAGAGGGGTTGATGAAGTATTTGACGCCGTTATCGAGTTCGCCGGTGATGGCGGCGTGGTCCTCGACTTCGAGGTGGGCGCGCTGGTTGCGGGCGGAAAACGCCCTGACGGTACGGAATTCCCGCCCCGTCAGCCAGCGGATCATGTCGAAGGGATGCGGGTGGTCGGTGATCGCCCCGCCCCGGAAGGTCTCCGAACCGGGCCGGATCGGAACGCGTTTGCCGTAAGAGAGTTCCGGCGTCCCCCAGTTGGGGAAGTAATTGCACGGGCTCTGTGAAATATTGGTGAGATAGACCGACTGGATTTCACCCAGTTGCCCGGATTGAGCGAGTTTCCGCGCATATTGAAACTGCGGGTTGAAATGAAGTTCCAATTCGCATTGCACGATCCGGTCGTAAGAAGCCCCGATTTCGATCATGCGGCGGCACTCGGTTTCATCCATGGAAATCACCTTCATCATGAAGATGTGGAGTTTGCGTTCCACCGCCGCCAGGAACATTTCGTAGTGGTCAATGTTGTCGCTGCCGATCATAACAGCTTCGGCCTCGGGGTGCTTCACAAACATCTCGCGGTAATCGCGATAGGTAGGAACGCCCTTGACGGCGGCGAGCCGCGCCTCTTCCGGATCGGAGACCGCGACGAGCTCGATCATTTCAACGTTGCGCCCATGTCCGTGCAGATAAGCGGGAATATGCGGATTCGCGCAACCGGCGATCATTATTTTTATTTTTTTCATTGCAATGCCTCCCGGATCCGTTGCACAAGTTCGCTTGCGTCTTGCTCAATTCCCGCTTCGCGCCAGCGCAGCTTCATTTGCTCGATAGGGCCGTTGGCCGCCTGGAGCGAATCGAGTTCCGCGATGGGAAATTCGAGAACATCATCGGTCGCAAACACCATGCCTTCTTCGTTGAAATACCCCACCAGCGGCTGGTTGGTCACATGCCCGTTGGTGAAATTCGCCTTAAGAAAACAGATGTCGGGCATGGTGTCGGGCAGACATTCGTTCAACTCGAATTCGGCGACAATGTCGTTGGCGAAGCGTGCCAAAGCGAAAAGGTTGTTCCTGTCTGGAACCTTCTCCATATGAAGCGCATGGAGTTCCGCGCCCGCCGCCCATTGCGCTCCGTCCAGCATCGCTGCGAAGGTGCGGTAAAGAAACTCATCTTCGCCGGTGGCGGAGCGTTTCGGCCGCCCCCAGGTGAAGCGCAGCGAGCAAAGTTCGCCGCAGGTGTTTTCCGCCATCACCTGCCGGATACGTTCCAGCACCGGGTGATTGCGCCAATACAGGGGAATATTCATTATCGCATTATTCCTTGTTGGACAATTTGAAAATTGCGGTTTCGCCGGATTTCATGGGGATGACGATCCGCCTGGTCCGGGAATATTGCTTCCCGGAAATCATTTCCTCCGCGTCGGCGGCAAACGGCAGTTCGATCGCCTTTTCTCCGGCGGAAGACGAATGCAGCAGAATGAAGCTTTCATTCGCCTGTAACACATCTCCGCTTTCATTGTACAGATGAATCTTCTCCGCCCGGCAGATTTCACGAACCAACTCCGCGGAAAGCGGAACCAATGAGTAGTAACTTTTTCCCCGGGCCGTCGTTCGTTTTGCAATCGCCGGAACGTCGCCCAGCGTCGCCAATATTTCGGCAGCCGGGTCGTTTACGGCGAAAAGCGGATCGAAATCGAACTGCCGGGCCGTCGGCGTCCAGCCGGCAAAGGCGGGGGTTGCTTTTAAGGATTTTGCCCCGGAAGACGCGACCTTCCGGAAGGTGAATCCCGTCAGTTCCTTCATGGTTTCCACCGAATTCCCCGAGGCGGAGAGATAGCCGGGGGCGTAAAACCAAAGCGCCGTCGCCTGTTTCTTCTCCAAGGTGCGGTGAATCGCCGCCCGCTGTTCCGGAGACACATACCATGCGTTCAGAAAGATGTAGAGTTTATATTCCGGGAGTTCGGGGTTGCCGATGTCGTTGAAAAGATGAAAATCGAAGGGCGCTCCGACGCGGCAAAGTTCGGCGTTGGCGCTTCGGGTGTATTCCTTATCCAGCTTGCCCTTCGTACTGACGTAACGCATGCTTTTCTCATCGCAGAAGACGCCGATTTCAGCGACGGAAGCTTTGGAAACATTCAGATTCTCCCGTTCCAATTTTGCCATTCGGGCGATTTCATTCATGATCCGTTCCGAATGGAACGAGGCGTTGTCGGCGATCAGGAGCCACCAGATGTAATTCCCCTGGACCAGGGAGTTGCCGAATGTCCGCCAGTTGACGGCGCTGGTTTCGTCCGGCGTCGCGGTCCGGTAATTTTCCGTTCCGGAAAAGAGATGGGTCCGCATGTCCGCTTCATCCCAATAGATTTTTTTGTGGAGCCGCAAAGCCGCTGTGAAACTGACCTGAAAGTCTCCCGCCTGACCGCCGCGCCTGTGGTCGTAGGAGGTGGGGGCGCAGATGAAATCGAGATTCGGGTCGCTCAACACCTCTTCCAGATTCTGATGGCCGTTGTTCATGACGGCGTTCATTCCGGCGAGATGAACGGAATACCCGTAGAAGGTTCCGATCAGTTTCGGGGATGACGAACTCTGCCGGACGGTCCGGTTGAGCCGCCGGATCGCCTGGCTGACCGTATCGTTGAGAAAACGCT
>JAVBSA010000196.1:0-8245 GCA_031556915.1 Victivallis sp. | reverse complement strand
CTTCCGCTGCCGGGCGAGCGCGGCGACTTCGTCCGGCCACTCGATGCGTTCCAGGAAACTGCCGAGCAGCCAGTTGGCGCGGAAGTCGTTGCTTTTCAAGGAACGGAGCCGGTCGAATTCGGCATGGTCGTTGATCGCGGTCGGCAGCCAGTCGGGGAATTCGCCTTTTTTGAGTTTTTCCACTTCGCGGTCGAGCAGCTCCTTCGCCTCTTCCGGCGTGCTGCCCTGCCGGGGGACGGCGTTGAGGAAGAGGGCGCCGAACACATTCGGCATGGTATCGCACCCCGCCCGCGAAGAGGCGACTTTCTGCGGAATATTGAGGTTCTGGTCCAGCAGCCCCGCGGCGCCGTTGAAGAGGATTTTTGCGGTGATTTCCAGCAGATCCTGTTGATGCCGATCGAGCTGATCCAGCCGCCAGACGATGGTGCAAAGTTCGTTCTCCGGGGTGGTGAGAATGTGGATGGATTCCCCTTTGAGCGGCGGCAAGGGGGGGAGCTTGTATTCGGGCGCTTTGCCGGCGGGCAGCGTGCCGAAGGTCTCTTCGATCCACTGAAGCGCCGCATCGGGATCGAGGTCGCCCGCCAGCACGATCACCATGTTTTCAGGTGTGTAGTTGGTGCGGTAAAACTCCATCACCCGGCGCGGCGACGGATTCTTCAGATGTTCGGGCAATCCGATCGGGGGGCGACCCAACGGATGGCCGGGGAACAGATTTTCCAATTGCAGCCGCGAGAAACGCGCTCCAGGTTTGTCCTGATAGAGATTGTACTCTTCAAAAACCGTTTCCAGCTCGGTGTGGAATCCGCGGAACACGGGGGAGCGGAACCGGTCGAACTGCAAGTTGATAAATTTCTTCAACTGGTTGGCGGGCAGGGTATTGAGATAAACCGTCCGGTCGAGTCCGGTATAGGCGTTGAGTCCGGTTCCGCCCATCGCGCTGATCGCGGTCGCAAATTCATTCTGGATGGTGTATCGGCCCAGTTGATAGGAGCTCCGGTCGATCTCCCGGTAGAGCTCCTCCCGTTCCGCGGGATCGGATGATTTTTCGCGGCGATCGTAGAATGCCTCGATCTCCTGCAGGATCGGGCGTTCTTTGGTAAAATCACTGGTTCCGATCCGTTCCGATCCTTTGAACAGCAGGTGTTCGAGGTAATGCGCCAGCCCGGTTTTGTCGGCGGGATCGTGAAGCGACCCGATCCGGAACCCGAAAAAGGTGCGGATCTCCGGAGTCTCGCGGTTGACCGAAAGCGAAACAGTCAGCCCGTTCGGGAGCCGGTAAATGCGCGCCTGGATCGGGTCGTCCGCCAGCGGCGTATGGTAAAGAACCTCCGCCGCCATGAGCGGCAGAAGCAGCGAAAGAAAACAGAACAGCAGAACAACTTTTCGAATTATCATAATTCCTCCTGAAATGATTTATTGATACAACTTAGCATTTCCGGAGTCAAATGTCAATCAGCGCTGGATAGCTCTGGTGTAATTCGTCAATTGTCAATTGGCGAATTGTTGAATATCAATATTTCATCTTTCAAATCATCACTTGACAAGTGACGATTTGGCTTGTCCGCACAAAACGTCGTACAGTAATTTCCGGCTTCCGCTGATTAAAAACCGAAGAGCATTCCGATGTTGCTGAAAACTCCGTCGACAAAACGCTCGATGCCGTGCCGGTTGGAGCCGCTTTCGCTTGGCAAGGGGCTGTTTTGCGTGAAAAAGGTTCCGTCCTCCAGTTGATAATCGAATAAGGAGGAGGAGCCGCGGAAGAAATGCCAGAATGTCTGTGTGCGGCAAAACGAGTATTTCGCCCTGGAATCGTAGGCCAGCAGCAGATTGTCTTCGATCTTGCTGATATCGCGGTTTTCCGCCGTCGCCGGGACGGCTTCGCGCGCGTCTACGCCCCAGTTGCCGGAGATGAAGATCGTTCCCGTTCCATAAAAAATGATCCGCCGGATCCGGCCCGAGAGGATGTTGTGAAGGTTCAAGCTCCAGTGGGTGCGGACCTTTACGTCGGAGGTGAGGCCGATCAGGTACTTCGGCCTGACGACGACCCCGGATTTCCCGTTCAGGTGAATCGCCATCAGAAAGGCGTCCGGTGTGGGGGAGGTCAGCTTCACTTCGCCCGCCTGTCCCGGCAATGAGGTGTAATGATAGAGTTCGGCAAGATCGGCCGCCAGACTCACCAGGGGGGCCTTCCAGCTCCAGAGGAATTTGGTTCGTCCGTGGACGTTTTTGCGTACTTTCCCCCAATCCCCCCCTTTGGCGCGGAGAAAAAGGCTCGAATGTTCCGGCAGTTTGAAATGGATACAGGTTTCGGCGGGCGAGAAGGTGACGGGCGGAGAATCGGGAGACGCTTCGAGGGAGAGGGGCGGAACCTTTTCCACTGCCGGCGCAATGACGTAATACAACAGAAGTTTCGAAAGGATGGGCAGCCCGATCAGGGCGAGGCAGACGCTTGCAAGAACCGTCCAGCCCCGCACCCCCCACTGATCGAAGAACCAATCGCGGAGTTTGACCAGCGTGCTTTGAGCCTTGCGCTGCAGCGCCGCTTCCTGAACTTTATACATGTCGTGAAGTTTCTCGCATACATCGAGCTGCAGCTTGGTCTTCTCGTATTCCCAGCTCGCCGCCGCCTTCTGCAAGGGGGAGGTCAGGCCGATGCTGTCTCTCCTCAGGCGCTGCTGTTCCAGGCGCAAACGGGTTTGCTTCATTTCGAAATTCAGGGATGCAATGTGGGTTTTCAGTTGTTCCGCCTCCGCATTGCCGGGCTTGCTCCAGATGGAGTGGAACTCATCCGAGAAAAAAATCAAACAGAGCACGGTCAAGAGAAGGATGAGAATGACATACCGGAAAAACGTTTTGCAGAGTGATACGATAAACGACATCGGTCAGGGGTTCCCGGTATGATTTCTGTTACCCTTTCCAGTATACAGCAAATGACGGGAAAAGTCAAATCGATTATTCGCTGTCGATTCGCCAATGTTCCGTCAGGGACACCTTGCCGCCAGGCGGAACCGGGTGGATCGGGCTGAGCCCTTCGAGCTCCAGCAGTTTTCTGCCGTAAAAAATTTGAAGTTGCTCCGCTTCGTAACGGATCCGAAGCCGGTCGCCGCCGGCGAACCGGGCGGTTAATGCCGTCCCCAGGAGGGTAAGTTCAAATGGGTTTGTCAGATCGAAAGCGGCATCGTTTGTCTCCACGGTCTTTGCGTTTGCAACATCGACGCGGGTGAGCGACCAGACGCCCAGATTCCGCGGGAAAGGCGCGCAATTGATCACGCTCCCGGTCAGCTTCAGCGCGGCCCCCGCCGGCGGAAATTCGAAGCGGTATTCGAGTTGCGTGAGGTAGACGGCGCTTGGCGCGGAACGCAGTACGACGACTCCTTCGGCCGGGAATTCCGTCTCGTAGAAGGCATGTTCGTGCATCGGGTCGCCGGGCAGAAAATAATCGCGGGGGAGGTGGCGGAGAAAATGGCCGCCGCCGAAGTCCGCCGCCCGCCCCTGTTTCAGCTTTTGCCGGGGATCGTTCGGCAAGGGAGCACCGAGCAGATTTTCGCCGCCTTTCCGGGCGAAGCGGATCAAGCGGCCGCCCGCGTTCGGTGCAAAAATCGCTTCGCAGTCGCGGTTCGAAACCCGGAATGTTCCGTCGTCGAGAAGCGCGGTTTCATATTGCCGCCAATCGGGCAACCGGGGCGGGGGCAGCTGCCGGTAAAGCGCGGCGTCGCGTTCGGTACGGGCGGCGGCGAGGTTCCGGAGCAGTTCCTCCGGCCGCCCGGTGTGGAACTGGGGATTGCCGAAGGCGACGCGGTGGCGGTGGGTGCTTTTGCCCTTGCCCGATTCGGCGCGCAGTTCGAGCTGATGTACGCCGCGCAGATCGATTTCAAGCCGGAGCGGCGGGGCTTTCCAGAAATGTTCCCGCCGGAACACCTCTTTGCCGTCGGCGAGAACGATGACGAAAATCGACAGCTCGGAATAGACCGCGTCCTTCGGGTGGTCCTCGTCTTCCAACCCGGCGAAAGCGGTGATGGAATCGGCTGTTTTGTTGAGGCAATAGGTCATGCCGAACGGAGTGTGGCCGCTGATTCCGCGTTCGAAAACGCTGCCGCCGACGGAAATCGCGTTCCCGGCGAGATTCCGGTTGAGGATCGGCTCCCGGTAGCCGTCGTAAGTCCAGAAATACCGGCTGTCGGTCGCCGGCGTTTCGGTGAGCGAAAGTTCCGCGGCCCACAAAAGGCCGCAGAGGAGAAGCGCGCCGGAGAGGAGGCGCTTCATTTGCGGATGAAGCCTTTCGGCGATCCGTCGGCGTTGCGTTCGATTTTGTGATAAAACACGCCGCTTTGCTCCGTGGCGAGCAGAAGCGTTTCTCCGGCGATCGCCGCGAGGGCGTTGACGCCGCGCCCGGGTTGTTTCCCGTCGAAGTCGTAGAAATACCAGGTTTTGCCGCCGTTTTCGGTCAGGTAGAGACCTTTGTCGGAGGAAACCGTGAAGCGCCCCTCGCGTTCGCGGTCGAAGAACATCCGCCCGGCGTTGCCGTCGAAATTTTCCCGCCGCTTCCAGGTGCGTCCGTCGTCGTCGCTGTAAAACAGACCGGAGCTTTTCGCGGCGAGGTGGAGCCGTTCCGTGAAGGGATCAAGTTGCAGGTCGGCCAGGCCCCACGGGCGGGCCGGATCGGTACGGATGGTTTCCCACTGCTTTTTTTCCTTGTCCCAGCGGCAGACGAGGTTATAGACGATGCTTATGGCAACGGGCGTGCCCGCCTTCGACACCGCGAGCTCGTAGCCGCAGACGTTGGTGTTTTCAAAGAAGCTTTTTCCCGTGTGATGGGTCGGGGAGGGGAGGCCGTCGCTCATGCGGGCAAAACTGTCGCCGCCGTCGCGGCTGACGTAGACGCCGAGAGCGTCGGCGTCGAAGTCGCGGCTCTCTTGGGCGATGCCGAGGTAAATCAGGTTCGGATCTTTGGGATCCACCGCCACGGAGGCGCGGGTGTAATATTTCGTCGCGTTCTGATTCCCGTACCGCCGGATCGGGAGACCCCGGAGATCCGGAATTTTCCAGGTTTTGCCGCCGTCGCGCGTGACGGTGACGACCGATGCGCGCGGGCCGCTTGTATAGATGATTTTGGGATTCGAGGGGGCAATTTGAAAATACATCCGTTCATACCCGAATTCGGGGTACGGCCGATAGGTTTTGCCGCCGTCTTTGCTGATGTACCAGCTGTGATCCATCAGGGAAACGACGAAATCGTGCGTTCCCGGCGGGACGAATGCGCCCTTCATCACCACCTGCGACATGCCGGTGCTGGTGCAAGCCCAGCTTTTCCCGGCGTCGAAGGTCTGCATGACGTTATAGAAATCGGTGGCGAACCAGTGAGCCGGGTTCGCCGGATCGACGGTGATGCTCCCGGTGGCCTTGAACGCCAGGTCGCCGATCTTTTTCGCCCCGAGAAAGTCGCGCGGGTCGATCCTGTCGATGACGATGCGTTGCCAGGTGTCGCTGTTGCGGTCCAGCCGGAAGAAGTCCCGGAGAGTGTTGGCGACGACGATGAAATCCGGCCCCGCTCCGATTGCGGTGTAGATGTCCTTGTTGCAGTAGCGGTCATGATAGTCGATCGGTTCTTTGGTCAGGCCTTTGGAGAAATCCTGCCAGTTTTCGCCGTTGTCGATACTCCGTTTCACCGTGGTGAACTGGAAAATGCCGTACAATTCCCCCGGATCGGAGTTGCTTTGAACGATTTCCGACGGCCCTTCTTCCGACACCTTTCTCCAACTGTTCCCTCCGTCTTCGGAGCGGAAGAGTCCGGGCTCGAAATCGCCCTCCCGCAGTTTGGAGCGGTTTTTGAGGATCGCCGGCGGGAGCTGGGAACAGAGCCAGACGCGTTTCGGGTCGCGTTTGTCGAAACGCAGGTCGGAGGCGTTGAGTTTGCCGTGGTTCCAGACCTGGCGCCATGTGCTGCCGTTGTCGGAACTTTTCTGTACGCCGTCGTCATCGGCGACCAGGATTTCATCCGGCGCGGCCGGATTGCGGTCGATGAGGAAACCGGCGGTTTTGCCGGTCGGATTGCTTTCGCCGTTGCTGTTGACGCGCCCCGTGATCCGGAAGGTGCCGCCGCCGTCGTTGCTGGCGAGCAGATGGCCTTTGGCAAACCGGGTGTTGTTCAACATCAGCAGGATTTTATCCGCATTGCGCGGATCGACGGCAAGACCGCGGACCTGAAAGCCGAGTCCGGCCGGGAACGCGCCGTGAAGCATCTTCCAGGTCATGCCGCCGTCGTCGCTGCGATAGGCTCCCGCCATGTCGATATAGGCGTAGCAGCGCTTGGCGTCGGAGGGGGCAAGGACGACGTTCTGAACATATCCGCCGCCCCAGAAGGCTCCGGAATGCCAGCCGTTGTAGTCGGCGGCAACGTTTGCCGCGCAAAACATTGCAAGGGCGAGCGCGATCGATTTTGCGATGGAATGCATCCTAGAAATTCTCGGTTGCTTTTTTGATTCTTTCGTCAAAGGTTCCCCCGTAATAATACTGGGTGGTCCCGTATTGCAAAGAGCCCTTCCAGACGCGCTGTTTGTTGACGTGCCCGTCGGCGTAGAGAATCGACGCGGCGTCATTGTGGTTCGGCCCGAACTGTAACGAGGCGACCATATAGTTTCGCCCGTCGGCGGTATTCTGGACGCCGACGGAACTGTTCTTGAAGTGGCCGACGCCCGACGAACCCGGAATCCGGCCGGTGTAGTCGGTCTCCCCTATGAAATAGATGGCTCCGACATTCCGGCACTGGCCGGGTTTTCCCGGCCGGTCGGCGACGCTGCTCTTCAGCATCCAGGAGCCGACCATGGCGTAGGAGAGGCGCGCCCAGTTCGGCTGCGGGCTGCCGTTGTTGCAGATTGTGATGTCGGAGGGGCAACGGAACACCTTGCCGGTTCCCTTGCCGAGAGTCCACTTGTTTTCGGGCTGGCCGCCCATGTAGTTGATCAGGTAATGGTACTCCCATGTCGTCTGGTGACCCGGCAGGGGGCCGCCTTCGGATGAGGTCGGGCTGGTTCCGTTGTTCGAGGTCCAGACCGGGCCGAAATAATCATCGTAATCGCCCAGGTATTGCATCGCGGCGCTCCCGATCTGTTTGAGGTTCGAAACGCAGTGGCCGCCTTTGGCGTTTTCTCTTGCCTTGGTCAGCGCGGGCAGCAACATGGAAGCCAGGATCGCAATGATGGCGATCACGACCAGGAGTTCAATCAAGGTAAATTCATTTTTCCGACGCATAACAACCTCCATTTTGGGTTTGTTAATATTATAGCGGAAGCAGGCGGATTTCCCAAACGCATTTGAGAAGATAAAATCGCTTGAATTTGCAAAAAAATCGCTTATATTTAAAGTCGTGGAGGAAAGATGAAAAAACAGACGGGAACGGAATATTATTCCTTCGCCAAGTCCGAGTGGATTGATACGAGAAAATCGATGGCCTCTTGGGATTACGGGCGGAAGCGCGCCCTGCCGTTCTGGCCGGAATTCGTAGCGAAAGGTTATTACTACGGTGATGGCTTTTTCAAACATCACCGGCCGACTTCCACGGCGTTCGAACTGCCGTTGTCGGGGGAACTCCTGCTGGAACACGGTGAAAAAAACATTCCGGTCGGGCCGGGGGAGCTCTATATCCTGCCCGTCGGGGAGCCCAATACGCTCCGCGCGGGAAGCACGGGGGAATGCTGGAAGATTTCGGCCGGATTTTGCGGCCAGATGATCGAACCCACGCTCGCGGCACTCGGACTTGCGAACGGCCGGAATCGGATCCGGCTCACGGAACCGGAACGGATCCTCAAATTGATGGAACGGATGTTCGAATTGCTCAGGGAACAGAATACGGAATCGGTTGCGGAACTGGCCGGCCTCGTCGTACAGTTGTTCACGGAAACCGGCAGGCAGGCGGCTGAGCTGCCGCCCCCACAAGTGGCCGATGCGGTGCGCATTTTCGAATTCAACCTTGCCGCTCCCATTACGCTCCGGGAGGTCGCGGCGGAACTCAAGCTGGCCGAATATAAACTGATCCGCCTCTTCCGGAACCATTACGATATGACGCCGATGGAGTTCCTCGGCGAACTCCGGATGCGGAAGGCGGCGGCCATGCTCCGCAACTCCGCAATGCCGGTCGGTGAAATCGCGCAGTCATGCGGTTACGCGCTCCCTCGCAGCTTCTGCCGCGAGTTCGGGAAACAATTCGGCGAAACCCCGCTCACCTACCGGAAGAAATTGAAAATTGAAA
>JAVBSA010000470.1:0-3009 GCA_031556915.1 Victivallis sp. | reverse complement strand
CATCGCATACGTGTGCGGAATGTTCGTCACCCCGGCGCTTTACCGGTGCTTGCGCCCCGGACGCCTTCTGCCGCTCCTGCTGCTGTTCCTGGTGCCGGGCTGCGTCAGCTCCCCCTTTTCATCTCCGGAATTTTCTGAGATCCGGCCGGACGCCATGCTCCCGGCGGCGGCGGATCAGCCGTTCCTGTTCCGGGCGAACGCGGTTTTCGAGCACCCGTTTTTCACCACGCCGCTGCTGCTGATCTGCCGGGCGGATCCGGCAAATCGAACCATCCTGACGGCGGGATTCAATCCGGCCGGGATCAAGCTGTTCGAAGTCGGCGGCGAAACCGACTCGGTGCTGCTGCCGGTCAAAGAAGAATATAAAAAGCGTCTCGCCCTGGCCATCCGCACGGATATGGAACGGATCCTTCTCGATTCGCTCCCGCCGCCGGAAGCGGTAAAAAGGATCGGGAAAGATCGCATCTCCTACCGTTTTCGCTCTGCGGAAGGTGAAAATCGATGCTATATTTATGCGGGCGACCCGCTGAGGCTGATCGAAAAGGAGGGGCGCGGCTGGTTTTTCCGCAATTGGCGCGTCCGTTATTACGGAGACGGGGAAATTTTTTATGAAGGCGACAGCTATGAACTTGTCATCCGGCATCAATAGTGCGATTCTGCAATCGATGACGGCTTGCGCGACCCCGGAACCGGGGTGTTGCGAGGGCTCGTTCGTGTTCAGCGCGGATTTTCCGGGATTCCGGGGGCATTTCCCCGGCCGGCCGATCCTGCCGGGCGTATGCCTGCTGCAAACCGTTCTTGTTCTCGCCGAAGCCGGGAGCGGCAAAAAACAGCTTCTCTCCGGAGTCAGGCAGTTGAAATTTTTCCGGGTGGTTCAACCCGGCGAACAAATCGAATGCCGGATCGCCGGCGGGCGGGCCGAAATCCGCCAGGGAGATGAAAAAGTCATGCTGGCGAAATTGGAGTTTGCCTGAATGAGAAGAAAAAAAGAATATTTCAAGATCGAAGAGGGCGCTCCGCCGCCGGTTGAACATTCCATTGAACGGCGGGTCCAATTCAGTGAAGTCGATGCGCTGGCCATTTCGTGGCATGGGCGGTACCCGGCTTTTTTTGAGGAGGCGCATACCGAATTGATGCGCAAAATCGGCCTCACCTTCGACGCCTACCGGGAACACGGCTTCGCCGCGCCCATCGTTCAGCTTCACGTCGACTATTTTTCCTCCCTGCTTCTCGATGAATTGTTCCGGGTGGAGGCGCATCTGCATTGGAACGACGGCGCGCGCCTCGACGTGAGTTACCGGATCCGTCATGAAGACGGTTCCGTGGCAGCGACCGGTTATACCGTCCAGATGTTCGTCGATGCGATCAACAAAGAGAGCGCCTTTGTGATCCCTGAATTTTACGCGGCGATTCAGCAACGGTGGAGGGGGGGCGAATTTCATGAGTTCTGAAGTCTTCATCCGGGATTCCGCAATTGTCGTGCCGCCGGGGTTTTCACGCCCGGCGCACTTCGACGCGCACGGGATTCCGCAGGGGGTGATTCACGAGCTCGACGGCAAACCGCTTTCGCGCGCGTTCCGGTTGCTGGAACTTCTGCCGCACCCGCCGCGCGCTCCGTTGTTCCTCGCCACAACGGTCGGTGCGATCGATCTTCTCGAACAGGGAAAGAAGCTAGACTGCTGCAAAGAGCTTTACCGTTATGCCCTTGATCGTTTCGGGCTGGAGGAGGGGGGGATTGTTTCCGGCGCCTGTGCTTCGGGTCAGCTGGCCGTCGCGCTGGCGGCGGAATATGTTGCAAGCGGCAGGAGCGAACAGGCCGTGGTGCTCGGCTGTGATATTTCGAGTGAATTCGTCACTTCCGGTTTCGCTTCGCTGGGGGCGCTTTCCGCTTCGGGGGTGTGTCGCCCTTACGACGACGCTCGCGACGGGTTGCTGCTTGGGGAGGCGGCGGGCTGGATTCTCGTGTCTTCTCAACGGGCGCGGTGCCGGATTGCGGGTTGGGGGCAATCCGCCGACGCGGGTCACGCCACGGCGCCGGATTGTTCGGGGCGTTACCTGGCGATGGCGGGGAGTCGTGCGCTCGCGATGGCGGGGCGGAATCCGGGGGAGGTGGGTTTGATTGCGGGTCACGGAACGGGGACCCGTTACAATGACGCGGCCGAGCTGGCGGCTTTCGGGAGGATATTCGGCGATAATCTGCCGCCGTTGTTTTCAGTGAAAAAGGAATACGGTCACACGCTGGGCGCGACCGGGGTGCTGCAGGTGATTGCCGCCGCCGGGAGGGGGCCGGGGATCAGTATGAGTTTCAATGCCGGGTTCGGCGGGGTCAACAGTGCGATTGTGTTGGAGGCGGCGACGTGATTACGCTTGAATATTCGCCCGGGCTGAGGCGGGAAATCGAGGAGCGTTATCCGGGCGATTGGAATCTGGAGAATTTCCGGCGCGCCTCGGTTCAGGCGAAGCTGGCGATGTTGGGTGCGATTGCCGCGGTGTATGGGAGCGGGGTTGATTTGGAGACGCTCGCCGTTTACGGGGTGGATGGAGATGGGACGAGGGAGGAGAACTCCGCATATTGGGCCGATTATTTGGAAAACGGACGTGAACTGGGTCGCGGGTCGTTGTTTGTGGCGACGCTGGCGAGTACTCCGGCGGCGGAGGCGGCGATTGCGATCGGCGCGCACGGGGGGGTATGCTACTACTATACGGGGGAGGTGCCGGAGACAAGGCCGGCGCTGGTGATTGAGACAACGCGGGAACGGGTGAAGGCGTGGTTAAAGCGATGACAAGCGGGGAGGCGAAGCCGACCGGGTTCAGGGCCCTTCGGCCCTGGCGAGGTTCCAAGGGGCGCGGAGCCCCTTGGCGGAGTTTGAGGCGGAGCCTCAAGTTTTCTCGCGCGCCGGTGACGTTGAAAAAGGAAAATTTTCGCAAGAAAATTTTCCGCCACCAGTGCGCGCCGACGGTCTGCTTTGACCGCCAGGTCAAACAGACCCCGACCCCTGTCAGGCGCCC
>JAVBSA010000698.1:0-10016 GCA_031556915.1 Victivallis sp. | reverse complement strand
TGTCGCCGGGGTGAAGCATGACGTTCGGCCTGGTTCCTTCCAGGATGCTGTTGAGGTCGACCCGGTAGAAGACCGGGTTGACGACGCCGCCCCGGATGATGATCGCATACCGCCAGTAGCTCTCCCTCAGGCCGCCGCCGTCGCTCAGGAGCTCCAGCAACCCCATGCTTTTGTTCCAGATCCGCTGGCGCGACTGGTTCACTTCGCCGATCAGGCTGACCATGCTTTCGGAGCGGACCGCGATATAGACATAATCGCCCTTTTCCAGCTTGATATTGTTCGTCGAGTCGCCGTTTTCAATCGCGGCGGCAAAATCGACCGGGATGATTTCACCCCTCCGGATGAAGAGGGAATTCTGAAAGTCGGCCGCATCGAGCACCTGACCGTCGAAATAACGGGTCGAAGAGCCCCCGGCCATGGCGAAAAGCTCGCTGATCCGCATCCCGTTGCTGACATCGTACATGCCGCCCCGGTTCACCCCGCCCGCAATCGTGGCCCTCTGCGACTTGATCTCCACCGGAATGATGGCGACAACGGGGTTTTTGATGTACTCCGCCAGCGGCTCTTCCACCTTGCGGCAGGCCTCCTTCAGCGTGAGCCCGGCGACATGGATCTGCCCGACGAACATCATGCCGACGTGGCCGTCGGGCGTCACCGGCGTTACGATTTCCATATCCGGGTGGTTATACACCTTGATGCTCAGCACATCGCCGGCGTCGAGCGTATATTCCATCAACGGCTGCTCGGAAATCTCCCTCAGGCGTTCCAGCCGCTGTGCACGCTCTTCTTCCGTATAAATGGCGATCTCAAGCATGTCGGTGTTTTCGTCCGTCATCTCGGGATACTGGTCGAGATCCTTCGTGCCGCGGTTGTAAACCGAACAGGAGGAAACAAAAAACACCAGAGCCGCGCATGCCGGCAGAAAAAAGAAATATCGTTTGGCGCTCATCAGCGTGCCTCCTTTGTTGCGTCTTTCCCGCCGGCCACGATCGCAAGAACCGAGCAGTCGGTCTCTTTCCGAAGCTTGATGGCCAACCGCATCAGTTTGCGCGGCGTGGCTTCGGCTCCGAAATAAAGCAGCGAATATTCACACATCTCCATCATCTGCCGGAACAGAAGGTCGGACGAAGTCACAGCCTCATCGCGCTGAATGCCCACAATATCGTAAGTCTCCAATAATTTATACACGTCGCTCTTGAGCAACTCCTGCTCCGCGGGAGAAAGCGCATGGGGATTCTGTACCGGCATGATACCGGTATCGCCGAACTTCTGAACCGCCGCCAGCAGCGTCTCCTCGGTGCTGAATTCCTCGGAAACAGCGATCCGGATGCGGAAGAAGCGGGTCCCGTTCATCTTGAATGCCCATTCCAGAGCCTCGTCGATTTCCGGAACCGCGTGCCCGCCTTCCAGCGCACCCGAGAACAGGATGCGTTTCCCCGTCGAAGCGGCCAGGAAACCGTGGCAGATTCTCTGGGCGACGGCGTCGCGAACCTCCGCATTCATCTGATCCGGATATTCCCCGAGCAACTCCAACTCGGAGAAACAGGAGAGCTCCTTCGCATTCTTCACCTTGCCGAAGACGAATTCGAACCAGACCAGCACAATTCCGACCATACCGGTCACCCACAGCGCCAGCACCAGACAGATCGCAACGGATTTCTTTGAGAACAACGGCTGGGTCACGGCGGAGGTCGCCTCTTCCGCCTGCGACGCATCGCTGTTGATGGCGGCGATCAGAAGCTGCAATTCGCCGATCGCCTCCTCCGTTCCATGCAGAAGGGAGACCTGGGACGCGCGCAGGATCGCAGCCTCGTTATACTCGGGCATCACTGCCATCAGTTTGGCGATGGCCTTCTGGTGTACATCGATCTCCTTCTTCAGCGCCTCGCGGTTCTCATAGAGGTAATCCATCTTTTCCTGCGCTGAATTCAGCGCTTTCTGCATGGTTTCCCACTGGGTAAGCTGATTGGGCGTGAAGTCGCCGATATCGTTCGTCTTCAGGAATTCCTGATACGTTTCCCGGGCAGTGGCCAGCTCGGAAACGACCGCCCGGAGCCTGGGATTTTTTTCGGTATAAAGCTGCTGAAGACGCACCTGTTCTTTTTGCAGCCGCTCCTGATCGTCCAACATGAGCTTCAGTTGCGCGGCGTGCTGGATGCCGGTCGACCCCTTCAACTGTTCCGTCAGTTTCTTTTGCCGCGCCTCTTCATTCGAATACTGAATATTGATCTCCGAAAGCGTGGCGAGCTCTTCGCTCACCTCTTTGCGCAGACGGCCGAACTCCTGCTCCAGGTTCAGCGATCCCGGGGACTTGACCAGAGACTGCTGTTTCGCTTCGGCGTCGGCGATGGAGACTTCGAGCTCTTTTTTGCGTTTGAGCAGAAGCACCATCTGGCCGGCCAGCTCCTGGGTCCGGTAATTCCGATATTCACTGATGCAGAAAGAAGCAAATGTATTGACGATCCGCGTCGCAAAATCTTTGCTTTCCGCGTTGGCGGTCAGGATGATCAGATTCGGTTTGTTTTTTTCGGTGGAGATCACAATGGGGTGCTTCAACCCATCCGGCATCCCGAGTTTTTCTCCGGTCTGCGCCAGGACGGACTGGCGGCGGAACAGCTCCAGAACCTGGCGGCTGTCCACCACCCGGAACATAGTGCTCTCCCGCGGGTAAAAGAATAGCTTGGTTTTTGCCTCGAAACGGTCGCTTGCGCAAATCCCCTTCAAGGCGACAAACCCCAGGCTCATCACCACGACGATGAGAAAAATAGCGAGCGAAAGCGGCCAATACTTCAACCACAGAAGCAGGAAAATCTTCCTGTAAGCCTCCAGCTTCCGTAATTGTTCCTGTTCCTTTTCCAACTCTGTTTGCATAACGATTTTCCTGCTTTATTATTGAAACAAAAGCCACTGTTTCTTGAGACTCTTTGAAATACAACACAAATCGGGCCGCTCCAGATCAAGCAGCGCCCCGGCCAATGCCATCAACACCCGAATGAGGGGAACATTGAACAAGCGCCCCTCGCCCCGCGTGAAACGGGTTTTGTACATCCAGGCCAGGGCATTCCGCCAGGGGTGTTCCCCGGCAAAGCGCATGGCCGATAAACGAAGCATGATCTCCTGCCGGGAGGCGCCTTTCGGGGCCCCGGTAAAAATGCGGAGACTCTCCACCCAGAAATTCCGAACCTCCGGCCAGACGGCCGGCGGGTCGGCATAAAAAGAATCGTCCGGCGTAAATTTGAACCGGACGGCGCGTGCATACATCTCTCCGAAACACGAACCGGCCAGTTCCCCGCAACGGTCCGACGCCCGCCAGCGGTAACGTCTCTCCGAAATCAGGATCGCGTCCCCGGCTCCAAGCACCGCTTTATTGAGGTTCCTCCGGATAAAATCCCCATCGCCGGACCGGCCTGCCATGCGTTCCGCCGCCAGCAGCAGCCCCATCCCCCGGTTGAGCAAGAGCCTCCCCGCCTCGAGAAGCGGAATCTCCCGCTCCGGAATCTGCGGAATCTGCCCCAATAAGTCGCCCTCGCCCAGAATCTGCCAGTGACCGTACTTCAGCTCCTGAAACATCAGGCGGTTCTGAACGGACCCGAGATTTTCGATATTTCTGGCCGGGCTGAAGTCCACGTCGATTTCCAGGCGCTTCGTCCACTTGTGCGCGACCGGCTCGATGGCGCGATCGATTTTTTTCCGTTCCCGCCGCGAGGCTCCGGTGGAAAAAACGAAGAAATCAAGATCGTTATACAGCTCGAAAGAGCCGTCCGCCTTCTGTCTCGCCCCCCCTTCGCCGCGGCCGTAGCCGCCCCCCAGGCACACACCGGCCAGCTGCGGGCCGGCGGCAGCGGCGAGATCGCCGGCGATTTCCGGCATAGCCTGTTCCAACAGGAGTTCCACTTCGGGAACCTGTTTTTCAGTGCTGTTCCTGTGTGTTCTGATAAAATTCATTTCGCGTTACAAATATCCGGTTGACCACTGCCTTCAGCACCGTCTTCGCCGCCAACAGCGGACTGCGGTGATAGGTAAAATAAATATCATCCAACACGCGTTGGTAAGAATTCCGGCCGATGGTGAGGCTGTCCGAATAGCGGTACACCCAGTCCTGCGCCTGTTTGCTGCGGCGGACCAGCGAACATTTGCCGGTCAGAACCCGCCACAATTTCGGGTAGCAATCCAAAGACAGCTTGAACGCCCAGAGATCGCTTTTGTAAATCAGCGCCAGAAGGCGGAAAAACAAAAACGGAATCAACCCGGTCAGCGCCATAAACGCGGCCAAGATATATTCGCAGATGTCGGTTCCGTCGATCTCCTTCTGATAATTGCGGAGGTCGCCGCTGACGCCGAGGTCGCCCAGGTCGATATACTCCCCGGCGACCGGGTCGATCAGCCGCCCGGAATCCACAATCTTGTCGTGCAATTCCATATCCCGCCCGACGAAGGTATTGCTGAGCACGATCATATGTTTCAAGCTGTTGCCGCGATCCAGCACCACGTTCCGCCCGATAATCACCCCGTCTTCCAGTGTGCACTCGCTCTCGAGGCTGATATTGTCGCAGAGAAGCACCGGCGGATCGATCTTGCATCCCGGCTTGATCGCCACGTTCATGCCGGTGTGAACGCCGTTCTCGACCCGGTAACCCGGCAGGACATGCAATCCGGGCGAACGCAGCAATTGAAAATTCAGTTCAAAATATTCTTTCAGGTTTTTCATCCGGCTCACGGGCACTTTGCAGCGCATCAGCGTGCCGCCGCGGGACAGATAGACACCGTCTTCCATCCTCCCGGATTCCCCCTCCACCGGTTCCAAAGTCGTCAGAAGCTGTTCCATGGAGTCGATTTCCGGCAGAACCGCCCCGTAAAAAATCAACACGTCGCTGCCGTCGATGAAAGCGTGGTTTTCAACCAGGAGCGCGGGGACGCTCCGCCGGATGTCGCTCCCGCGATATTCCAGTTTCAGCGACCAGCGGCTGCCGTTTCCCAGGTTTTCTCCGAATTCGGCGTCGTAATTATAATCCAGGAGGCGGATTTCTTCGGTTTTCAACCGGGCGGCGATGTCGACCAGGTACTCCGCAAACTCCTTTCCCGCCACCGGCAGCGAGCAAAGGCTTCGCGACGGAAAAAATTCAGCGCACCATGCCGATGTACGGCTGTAAGGACAGATCAAGGCTTTCATGCAACTCCTCTAGTATGCTCCTTTTCCTGTCAGAATGGCGGGGACGGTCTTGACAAGAATCCAGAAATCGCGCAGAAACCCCTGCCCGGCGATGTAGTCTTTATCCAGCTGTACCTGTTGAGTGAAGGGGATATCGCTCCGGCCGGAAATCTGCCAGATGCAGGTCAGACCGGGGATGACGTTCAAGCGCTTGCGATCCTCCAGCGTATACAATTTCACCTCGTCCGGCAGCGGCGGCCGGGGGCCGACCAGGCTCATGTCGCCGATGAGCACATTGACCAGCTGCGGCAGTTCATCGATGCTGAATTTGCGCAGATACCGGCCGATCCGGGTCATCCGCGGATCGCGCTTCATTTTGAAAATAACCCCCGCCGACGACTGGTTTTGCGACAGCAAAGCAGTCTTCTGCTTGTCCGCGTCGCTGATCATCGTACGGAATTTATAGAAACAGAAATGCCTGCCGTACCGGCCGACCCGGATCTGCCGGTAGATGAGCGGCCCCCGGGAATCCAGCTTGATCCAGACGGCGACAACCAGCAGAAAGGGCGACAGCCCGATCAGCGCCAGAAGAGCCAGGAAAATATCGAAACACCGTTTCAGCAGATAGGATGCACGCACGGTAAGATTCCAAATCTGAATGCGGCGCATCTGCCGACCGGAAAGCTGCGTCCGATCGGCCAGCTCTCCGGACAGGCGGTCCAGTTCCATTTCCAGATTTGTCTTTGACAGATTCATAAGCCTTCCGTAACCGCCATATAATGTCCCCGAACCTTTTCCAGTTGAGCCCGGCAGGAGCTCCCGTTTTTCTCGCGGGCGGCTTCTTCCAGGGCGACGATATCCGCCCGGGCGACCCCGTGACCGATGGTCAGGGCGCAGCCTTTGAGTTTATGGCCGAGTTTGCGGAGCTCCTCATAATCGCTGCTCGCAGTCGCGGCGTCCAGCTGTTCCAGAATCTCCTTGAAACTGTTGCAATACTCCACAAACAAGGTTTCCTGGAATTCCGGATCGTCGATCCCCAGCACCTCTGCGATATGTTTTTTGATTTCGGGATGCACCATGTTCCCACCTCCTGTCTTGGGTTATTACTTAAGATTCCGCACTGTATTCTTGCGCGCGTGAAATGGCAAAATGCGTTTCGTTCACCCCGTCGAAGCGTTTTCGGATGATCCGGGGGGAAATCTTCATGATGATCGGAATGCCCCGGCCGCTCTGCTTCTGGTCGTCGCTCAACTGCATGAGAAGCCCGTCCAGCGATTCATCCGACCGCAGTTCGCCGACGTTCCATACTTTGCCGCGATCCCACACAGTGACGCGCAGCTCCCGGTCGTCGCCGGAGACGACCAGGACGATCAGTTCGCCGTTTTTCTGGTTCCCGCCGAGCCCGTGCTTGACGATATTGACCAGAAATTCGCTGAGCAGCAGCTCCAGCTTCGCCGCCAGTTCGACGCAGGGGTAAAAATGCTCCGAAACAAACTCCAGCGCCTCCTGCGTCGCGATGTCGATCGACTGGAGGTCCGGAAAGATCGCACGCCGGAACTCCGGCGCCGAAGAGCGTTTCCGCACCCCCAGAATGGCGCAGTCATCCAGCTGCTTGGTGAAACCGATCTGCTCGAGCGTATTGCTGAGGCGGAACGGAATATTGATGGAGCAATTATCCCCGGCAAGCACGGGGGCAATTTCCTGCAGCAGCTCCATATTGACTTCGGCCTGCGAGTTTTCTTCATTGACCAGGTCGAAGACCCCGTCGGAATAGATCAGGAAGAGATCTTCCTCCGTAAACGAAAACAGGACGTTCTCTTCCTCCTTGTATATGGTGTCGGGCATCATGCCGACCGGCAGGCCGCCCCGGTTCTCCGGATTCACCTCCCGCCGGGATTTGCCGTCCGTGCCGAAACACAGAATTTCGGGGTGACCCGCGTTATGGAACAGCACCGTGTCTTCCTGGAAATCCCAGATGCCGACCAGGCAGGTCATATAAATGCCCATGCTCAGCTTTTCACAGAAATAGTCGTTCAGTTTCTGCAGAATGAAATGCGGTTTCAGCATATGGTTGAGATCGGCCGCGACAAACTGCTTCAGGACGGCCTGGACCGCCACCATGGTGAGGGCCGAGTGGATTCCGTGGCCGGAAATATCGCCGAAGACCATCAAGCTGCGATCCGCGTCGAGGGGAAACCATTCGAACAGGTCGCCGCTGATTTTGAAATAAGGTTTGTAGGTGTAGCTGTACTCGTATTTTTTGTCGATGCACACCCAGGCGGGCAGCATCGAACGCTGAACCTGCGTGGCCAGTTCGAGGTCTTTCTCCATCCTCTGGTTCAACTGAAAAATCTCGGTCTGCGCCTGATAGGCGTGAACCACCTGGTCGAGCTTCTCCAGCAACGCCTTGCGGCTGAAATTCTTGTTGATGTAGTAGGAGTAATTGTCGCTCATGACCCGCTGAATAAGCGAACTGTTGATATCGTCCATCAGCGAAGTGAAGAAGATGATCGGGATCCGCGCATTGTAATTGCGGACCATATCGCGGAACGTGAAGCCGTCGACCGGATCCATCATGATATCGGAAATAATGGCGTCGAATCGCTTTCCCTTGAAAATTTCCAACGCTTTTTCGGCGTTGTTCGCAGTCGTCACCTGATAGGGGCTGTCCCTCAAACAGGCGCCCACCGTCATCAGGATCAGCTGCTCATCGTCGAGCACTAATATATTGTATTTCTGAGAAGCCGAATTGTCCATATCGTGATTCCATTCAAGTTGCCGACCAAGAGGAACTTCAGAGGCTGTCGCGCCGTTTGCCGCCTTCTCCTCCCATTTGCCTGACTAGTACGAAGATCTAATATAATTTAAACAGATCGAATTTCAAATAGGAATCATTACTTTTTAATGTTCTTTTCTGCGAAGCCGAAGATTTTCCTAACACTTCTGTAACAAAATATTGACAAAAGGGTCTCCGGGATGTATATTGCTCTAAACCTTGTCTGACCCATATCATGGAGACTATCATCTATGCGCCTTTGCTGCCAACGCCGCAACCGTCCGCAAAACACAGATGCGTTCCTGACCGGCTTCCGGGCCCGGTTCGTTCTTTGTACCGTATTTCTTCTTGCGTTTTTCACGGCGGCCGCCGACGTACCCACGCATGAAAGGAGAATCCTGTTCATCGATTCATTCGACTCCGCCACCCCCTGGTCCCGGGACATCCGGAAGGGGTTCCGGGAGAGTATCGAAAAGAGCGCCGGTTCCTCCATTAAAATCGAGTTTTACGAGCTGGGGACGCTGAGAACCCCGGATTTCAAGCCGACGGTGCGCGATACGGAGTACCTGAAACAGCTTTTGAACCGGAAACCGTTCGATCTGATTGTGACGGTCGGCGCCTCTGCGACCGAGCTGGCGCAGGAGCTTGTCCGCGATCCGGCGCCGAAGCTTCCCATCGTCTTTTGCGCCGGGCTCCGGTTCGACCGCGCCAAGCGGGTCTACCCGAACATCACCGGGATCGAACGGGGGCTGAAGCCGGATGTGGTGCTCGACCTGGCGATGAAGCTGGTTCCCCTCACCAACCAGGTCGCCATCGTCACGGACGGCGGCACCACCGGGGACTCCTGCGCGCGCGAATTCCGGCGGGCGTCCGAACGGCAGGGAGATACCGAGTTCCTCTATTTCCAGGGGGATGCGTTCTCCACCGACGAATTGCTGACCCACCTGGCGGCCCTGCCCGAAAACTCCATCATCATCCTGGACAACTGGCAGAGCACCCGGAAAGAAGCCCATCTGCCCTATGAGGTCGTGTGCGACCTCATCCGCAAAAACAGCACCCAGCCGATCTTTCCGCTGCGCGGCAGCCCGGCGGCTCCCGGCTTGCTGGGCTGCGTCCAGAGCGACGATGTCAAACTCGGAACCGAAACCGCCTCGCTGGCGCAAAGGGTGCTCGCCGGGGAAGCCGCGGCCGGAATTCCGATCCGGTCCGGCCCGGTCCGGGTCGCATTCAACGACGAGACTTTGCGGAAGCTGGATATTCCCCGGAAACTCCTGCCCGGCAACACCGTTCTATTCAACCAGCCGCCTCCCCTCGGCGCCAGGCTCCTGATCGTAAGCCTCCCGGTATGCCTGGGGGCCCTGCTGCTGATTTCAATCGCCATCTTTCTGAACCGCAGGAACCGGAAACGGCAGAACGGTCTGTTCGCCGCCCTGCCGATTCACGTCGGCGTCGCGGACGAAAAGGGCCGGCTGCTGTTCTATCAGGCGGAGAACAATATGTTTTCCAGCCAGCGCCCCCGCAGGATGGACGACCTTTCGCTGGAACTACTGCGCGAGATCCGCAAACCGGTCGCCGAAACCTTCCAGACCGGCGAATCCCGGCAGGTGGCGTACAGCGTCTTCGGGCGGTACCTGGAATTGGATATCCTGCCGCTGCCGAGCGCGCTGTTCGGCAGACCGGCGGTCATGTGGATCTCGGCCGACGTCACCCGGTTGCACGAGCAGAACGAGCAGCTCCAGAGCGCGGTGGAGTCCGCGCTGGCGGCGAACCGGGGCAAAAACAACGTCATTCTCAATATGAGCTACCATCTGCGCACTCCGCTGGAAGTGGTGATGGGCCTGAGCGAATTCCTGCTCAACGTCGATCTGACGACGGAAGAACGCCGGGAATATCTCCAGGCCATCCACCGCGCCGGCGAGACGATTCTCGGCTTTGCCAACAACGTCTTCGACTTCTCCGCGATCGAATCGGATCAGCTGGAGATCGCCCCGGCCCCGATGAACCTGAGCGGGATGCTCTCCGAAACGGCCACCATCTTCCGGGCGCACGTGGCGAGCCGGAATCTCGAACTGCACCTGGACCTGCCGGAAT
>JAVBSA010000514.1:0-4953 GCA_031556915.1 Victivallis sp. | reverse complement strand
GTTCCGGCGCGATGCGCATGAACATCTCCGAAGAGAGGGCCTCGTAATAGGTTTTGAAGGGGTTGGCCGAGGCTCCGCCCGCGATGGGTTGGAGCATCGGGGTTTCGACTTCGAGGAATCCGCGTCCGTTCATGAAATTGCGGATTTCGGTGAGGATGCGGCTCCGCAGCTGGAGGGTGCGGAAACTTTCCTCGTTCATGATGAGGTCGAGGTACCGCTGGCGGTAGCGTTGTTCCACATCCTGGAGCCCGTGGAATTTTTCGGGGAGGGGTCGGAGGGATTTCGAGAGCAGCGTGCACTCTTTGACCCGCACGGTCAGTTCGCCCATCCGGGTGATGAAGGTGGGGCCTTTGATTCCGACGATGTCGCCGATGTCGAGTTTCCGGAAAATCGCGAATGCTTCTTCGCCGATTTCGTTCAAACCGACGAAAAGTTGAATTCTGCCGCTCTCGTCTTTGAGGTCGGCGAAGATGGATTTACCCATGCCGCGCTTGGCCATGAGGCGGCCGGCGACGATGACTTCGGGGCCGAACTCCTGGCCTTCTGCGGGGGTGCAGTTTTCGCGGATATCGCTGATTTTGCGGGCGTCGGGGAATGCTTCGCCGTAAGGGTTGATCCCGGCTTCCTGCAGTTCGGCGAGTTTCGCCATGCGCTGCTGCATTAAAATGTTCATGTCGGGCGCTGCGGCCTCGGTATTGCGGTTTTCTTCACTCATGACAAAAATTCTCCATATTTTTTTTGCATTTCTTAATGTATCACCGTTCCCGGCATCTTGCAATTCCGGAAAATGAAAGTATTTTAAAAACAACTTTGATTTTTGCAGAGGAACGTCATATTGAGTCGCTCTTTCCAATCGCAGCACGCAGTCTGCCTGTCCGGTGCTTTCGGCGCCGCGAATTTTATTTCCTTTTTATTGTCTTTTCCAACAAACGCCGTTTCGCTTTTGCGTGGCGGCAAACCAACAATAAGGTGGCATGAATGAAAAAAGCATTGCTCTCCACTCTACTGCTGACCGCGGGTGCGGTCGGCGCAGTCGCCCAGGCGACTGTCGAAACGGTCGTGGAAGTGGCCGTTCCGGCGGCTTCGGCCGGTCTGGGTGAAACGCCGAACGAGCTTTGGGGCATCCCGGTCCTGTGGTACGTGGCGCCGCTCGCGTCGATCATTGCGTTGTTGATGGCGCGGATCTTCTTCCAGAAGATGTACGCCGCCAACCCCGGCAGCGCCAAGATGCAGGAGATCGCCGGTTACGTCAAGGAAGGGGCGATGGCCTATCTCTGGCGTCAGTATAAGGTGGTCGGGATTGTTTTCATTGTGCTTTTCGTTCTGTTCGCCGTTCTGGCGATCTTCCATGTGCAGAACCCGTTCGTTCCGGTGGCGTTCCTGACAGGCGGTTTCTTCTCCGGCCTCTGCGGTTACATCGGCATGCGCACCGCGACGGCGGCTTCCAGCCGTACCGCCCAGGCGGCGAGCGAAAGCCTCAACCGCGGCCTCCAGGTTGCGTTCCGTTCGGGCGCGGTCATGGGCATGGTCGTGGTCGGCTTCGGTCTGCTCGACATCTGCCTCTGGTACGTGATCCTCGATAAATTCATCTTCACCGCCGCCAACATGGCGAACGGGCTTGAGTTCCTCGGCATGGAAATCGTCGCCAAGGGCTGCACCCAGCCTGAAAAGCTGGTTCACATCACCACCACCATGCTGACCTTCGGCATGGGTGCTTCGACCCAGGCGCTCTTCGCCCGTGTCGGCGGCGGCATCTACACCAAGGCGGCCGACGTGGGCGCGGACCTGGTCGGCAAAGTCGAAGCGGGCATTCCGGAAGACGATCCCCGCAACCCCGCCACCATCGCGGACAACGTCGGCGACAACGTCGGCGACGTGGCCGGCATGGGCGCGGACCTCTACGAATCCTACTGCGGTTCGATCCTCGCGACCGCGGCTCTCGGCGCGGCCGTTGCCGCCCAGAGCGAAGTCTTCAATGCCGAAGAGGCGACCAAGCTGATCCTCGCCCCGATGATCGTGGCCGGCCTCGGCACGGTCTTCTCGCTCCTCGGCATCGCGATGGTCCGCTGCAAGGAAGGCGCTTCCCAGAAACAGCTGCTCCGCAGCTTGCTCACCGGTACGCTCGGCAGCTCGGTCTTCGTGCTGATCGGCCTGGTCGGGCTGATCGCTCTCGGCTTCATCACCTGGGGAATCTTCGGTTCCGTGGTGGCGGGTCTCTTCGCCGGCGTCATCATCGGCCAGGCGACCGAATATTACACCAGCGCCGAATATGCACCGACCAAGGGGATCGCCCATCAGGCTCAGATGGGCCCGGCGACCACCATTATCGACGGTCTTGCGACCGGCATGTATTCCGCCGGCCTCCCGGTGGTGACCATTGTGGTCGGCATCATCTGCGCCTACGGTTTCGCGGGCGGTTTCTCCGCGGCTCCGGGTGCGTTCTCGATGGGTCTCTACGGCGTCGGTTTTGCGGCGGTCGGTATGCTCTCGACGCTTGGAATCACGCTGGCGACCGACGCTTACGGCCCCATCGCGGATAACGCGGGCGGCAACGCCGAAATGGCCGGATTGCCCAAGGAAGTCCGTCAGCGCACCGACGCGCTCGACTCGCTCGGCAACACCACCGCCGCGACCGGCAAGGGTTTCGCGATCGGTTCCGCGGCTCTGACCGCCCTGGCGCTTCTGGCCAGCTTCATTGAAGAAAGCAAAATCTGGATCGGCAAGTTCGACACCGGCCTCGGCGAGGGGATCGACGTGGCGGCCGCCAGCAAGATCACCATCCTTCAGTTTGTGGACGATCTCCAGTTGAACATCATGAACCCCCTGCTGATCTGCGGACTGTTCCTCGGCGGCATGGTGGCCTTCCTCTTCTGCGCGATGAGCATGAAGGCGGTCGGCCGCGCCGCGGGTTCGATGGTGGAAGAAGTCCGTCGCCAGTTCAAGGCGAAACCGGGCATCATGGCGGGCACGGAGCTGCCGGACTACGCCCGTTGCGTGGCGATTTCCACCGCCGGCGCCCAGCGTGAAATGATCATCCCCTCCCTGATGGCGATCGTGATCCCGGTCCTGACCGGTCTCGTGCTCGGCATTCCGGGCGTGATGGGTCTGCTCGCGGGCGGACTCGCCACCGGATTCGTCCTGGCGACCATGCTCAATAACGCGGGCGGCGCCTGGGATAACGCCAAGAAACACATCGAAGGCGGCGCTCACGGCGGCAAATACCTCCCCGACGGCACCAAGAGCCCGACTCACGGCGCGGCGGTGATCGGCGACACGGTCGGCGACCCCTGCAAGGACACCAGCGGACCGGCGCTCAACATTCTCATCAAGCTCATGAGCATGGTGTGCATCGTGTTCGCGCCCGTGATCATCAAGTTCGCCCCGATCGTTCAGGGCTGGCTTGGAATCGGCGGCGTTCTCCAGTAAGAACCGCAAATCGGGGTCGCATATGCGACCCCTTTTTCATGATGAAAAAGATCATTTACATTGCGGTTCTGTTTTCGTTTCTGCTGAGCGGCTGTTCCACCTTTCGCGCGTTGTTCGACGAGAGCCCGGAACAGGCCAAGGCGAAGAAAGCACGTACCGAACGCAAGAAAAAAGCCAGTGAGGAAAAGGGTGGGGACGATCCTGTCTTCGGCTTCGGTTTCGGCCTGGGCATGAAACCGAAGGATCCGGATGGGAGTCTCAAAAGCTCTCTGCTCACCCCGGAAGAGCAAGCGTTGATGGGAAGAGAAGAATCCGCCACCTTCGGCCGTTCCGTCGATGCGGAAGAGATCAACGAGATCCGGAAACGCAACCGGAAGCGCAATACGGAAAGCTCCGACTTCGTCTACGGCAGCGGCGTCAAAGATTGGCTCTGAACAAAACAGGCAGGGGGGCGGGATGGAACACTTTTTGAGGCGGCATTTCGGCCTTCTGATCTATGTGCTTTATTTTCTGAGCGGAGCGGTTTTGCTCTGGATGGGGCGCGCGGAGGGGTTGTTCGCCATGCCGGTTCCCGGAACCGACCAGCTGACGCTGCTGGAAGTGGCGGGCATTGTCGCTTCCGGCGAGATCCCGCAAACCGCCTACCGGTACTCTTACGCTTATATCCTGTTGCTGTCTTTGTTTTCATTCCTCGGCAACGGTTCCCTGGCGCTCATGAGGCTGATGCAGCTTGCGCTCGCGGCCCTGATTCCGGTTTTCATCTATCGCACGGCCAGGATCGCCGGCCTGGGGCGGCGGACGGGGCAGCTGGGCGCGTTATGCTACCTCTTCTATGCGCCGGCGCTGCTGATCTCGCTGGACTTTCTCCGGGCGGCTCCGCTTGGCCTGGCGTTTCTGCTGCTCTTTTATTTTCTTTTGTGCGGAGTCCATACGAAGAAATGGTATTTTTTCGCACTCGCCGGAGGATTCGGCGCTCTCACCATCCTGGGGCGGGAGACCTGCGTCGTTCCTGTCCTGTTTCTCCCCTGTCTCTATTGCCTGCCGCAGGTGCGGAAAAAACTTCCGTTCCGGCTTGTGGTCTCTTATCTGCCGATGGCGCTGCTGCCGGTTCTCGCGGTCATGGTATTCAACAGCATCCGGTACGGCAGTTTTCAGCCGGTTCCGGGGAACGTCGGCAACATCATGAATGTCTTTCACGGTGAGGCGGCGCAGACGCTCGGCGGTTCCATCGGCGCGCTGCTGCGAAGCGTTCCGAAGCAGTTCCTGAACTTTCTTTCCTCCTATGAAGTGCCCAACAGCCTTTCGGTCTATGCGCACCGGGAATTGATCCCCTTCCTGAACATTTTCTGCTTGCCCTTCAATTTGCTGGCTTTCCTGGCGTTTGCGGGCGCGTGGCGATACCGTGCCAACGGCAGAGTATTGGCCGCGTTCCTGCTGGTTTGCGCCTACGCCGGGTCTTTGCTCTGTTTCGCCATCCTCTACCGCTTCCGGATTCCGGCCATGCCGTTGATCGCGATGCTGGCGGGA
>JAVBSA010000207.1:0-4777 GCA_031556915.1 Victivallis sp. | reverse complement strand
CACCAGGGCCGAAAGGCCCTGGACCCGGTCGGCTCCGCCTCCCCACTTTACTTGAAGCGCGCCGCTACCTCCGCTACCCTTCGCCCGTAATTTTTCGCCGTCTCGATGTCACCCTTCGGCGGCGAATCCGGCACCCTTACCCCGAAGCTGCTCGCCATCGGCCCGAGCGACGCGCTGTTCCGGTTCAACGCCGCCGGGCTCGGCCCGTTCACAGTCTTTTCCCCGTCCGGCTCGTTGCTGCTGACAATATCCCCCAGGCTCACCCAGATCATGCCGAGCTGCATCGCCGTCGTCAACAACGAGAACATCGTATTCATCTTGTCGCCCGAAAAATTACTCGAATTTGTGAAACCGCCGGCAATCTTATCCTTCCAGGCGCCCTTCCCCCACTTGGTGACGGTGGCCTCGAGGAAATTCTTCATCCCCGCAGCAATCCCGCCCATGTAAGTGGGGCTGCCGAAAATAATCGCATTGAAAGCATCCAGCTCATCGATCCTCTTGATCGCCGCATCCGCATCCAGCAGAAGCACTTCGGCCCCCAGAAAGGAGGCCGCCCCGTCGCGAACCGCTTCCGCCTGAAGTTTGGTGTGGCCGTACTTGGAAAAATAGACAACTGCAACTTTTACGCTCGACATACCGAACCTCCTCATTGGAATTTTCCGGAATTCATGTTTTTCTGAACTCCTCATCCACTATATCATTCATTTCGCCGAAATGCAAATGATCGAAAAATTCAAAAATCCGACTGGCTTTTCCCGTTTTGCATGTTATCTTTAAAGGGGTAATGAGATTCATCCCGGAACAACTCGACCCGATCACCCGCGCTTTCGTGGAATCGCACCCGAACGGCTGTGCCCTTGAGGTGTCCAGCCGCGGCCAGCGGCTCTGGTATCTTCTGCTCACGCTCGGGCTGATTCTGCTGCTTAAATTCCGCTGGGACTATTTTCTCTTTCTGATCACCGCTTATTTTCTGTTCTGGTACGCGATGGCGGTCTTCTTCCGCGGCGGCGCGGCGGTGCTCTCGCTGCTCGGGTGCGGCGAAGAACAGGTCTCCGACGACGAAGTCAAGGCCCTGCGCGATGAAGACCTCCCCCATTACACCGTATTTCTGCCGCTTTATCACGAGGCGAACATCGCCGCCAAAATCGTGCGGAACATGGGCCGGCTCGATTACCCGAGGGAAAAACTCGAAATCATGCTGCTCCTCGAAGCCGACGACGCCGAAACGCGCGAAGCTCTGGAGAAGACCGGGCTGCCTCCGTCATGCCGCGTCCTGATCATTCCGGACGCCCCGCCCAAAACCAAGCCGCGCGCCTGCAACTTCGGTCTCGCCCAGGCCAGGGGGGAGTTCTGCGTCATCTACGACGCCGAAGACGCCCCCGAGCCCGACCAGCTCAAAAAAGCTTATATCGTCTTTCAGCGTGACCGGGAGGAAAAACTGCTCTGCGTGCAAGGCAAGCTCAATTACTTCAATTCGCGCTACAATCTTCTCACCCGGCTCTTCACGGTGGAATATTCCACCTACTTCGACCTGACGCTCCCCGGATATCAACTGTTCAAGCTGCCGCTGCCGCTCGGCGGAACCAGCAACCATTTCCGCACCGAAATCCTGCGCAAAGTGGGCGGCTGGGATCCCTTCAACGTGACCGAAGACTGCGACCTCGGGCTGCGGATTTATGAGTACGGTTACAGGACCACCCTGGTCAACTCCACCACCTACGAGGAGGCGAATTCGCAGGTCTGGAACTGGATGCGCCAACGGTCGCGCTGGGTGAAAGGGTTCATCCAAACCCACCTCGTCCACTACCGGAACCCCTTCCGCACCGTCCGGAAACTCGGGGTCTACGGGGCGCTCGGCGGCTATCTCGCCGTGGGCGGCAGCGCGATGATGATGCTGACCAACCTCTTCTTCTGGGCGGTCATGGCGATTTACGCGGCTCTCCTGATTCACGGGTTCTGCCATGGCCTGTCCCTGACCGATCAGATCGTCGGTCCCCACAACGGCGGAGCGTATGAAGGGATCCGCATCGGTCAGGCAACGCTGCGCGCCTGGCCGCTTCTCTATGCCGGAGAGACCGAAAGTCCTTTCTGGGCATTTTTTTCGCAACTTTTTTTCATTGGAGCCTTGATAATGTTTTTCGCCAATTTTATATTTATAGGAATAGGCGTCGCGGCATGCATAAAGCGGAAATTTTATCACCTGATTCCGGCGGCGCTGCTGATGCCCCTTTACTGGCTGCTGATTTCACTGGCGGGATGGAAAGGTTTTATTCAAATATTCACCAAGCCGTTTTATTGGGAAAAAACCAAGCACGGCCTGACGGACAGCACAGATTGAAGAAGGAAGCAGTTGTATGTCGAAAAAAAGTTTCACCCTGGTCGAGCTCCTGGTCGTCATTGCCATCATCGCAATCCTAGCGGGAATCCTGCTACCCGCGCTGATGTCGTCGCGCGAACGCGCCAAAAACACCCAATGCCTGAATCAGCTCAAACAGCTCAATCTCGCCATGGAGATGTACCGCAACGATTATAACGACCGGATGCCCCCGTGGCTCTCCACGCTTCACAACAGCTACCTTAACAACCAGAAGCTCTATCATTGCCCCAAGGACGGCAATGAACCGGATACTTCCGCCGCCCAGTGGCTGTCGCGCCCCGATGGGCATTATGAAAATTCATATGACCGGATCGGCAATAAGAGCGTCTACAACGGCAACAATCCCAATCCGGACGTGGAAAAGATCAGTTATTTTTATGAATTCAGCGAGGCAAAATGTGAATTCGGCTCCGCGAGCGATCAAATGCACTCCTGGAACCTGATCAAAATGCGCAATGTCAAGTATGACGTCTGCAACGAAGAAGGGCCTTACAAGGGAAGAAAATATTCCAGTTTCCTCTCCTATTTCCCCACCGTCCGTTGCCACTGGCATACGAAGGACGGCGAAAAGCCGGTTCAAAACGTCTCCTTTAACGGCAACACCTTCATGAGCGCGCTGAAGTGGGAAGACGGCACCTGGTAAGAAGCCTTAGACCCCCTTCACGATTTCAACGTTCCGGAACTGATAGGCGTCGCCTTCGTCGGCGACGACCGTCACCCGGTTCAGCGTCAACCCTCTGACATTGTTTGCCTTGAAGCCGAATTTTCCTTTGGCGCGGACATTCGTCAGTTGTATATTTTCAAGCCAGCGCTCGGCAAGTCCCGCCAGATAAATCGCATTTCCGGTCAGCGTCTCGATGGTGATATTTGAGAAACAGATGCTGCGGATCACGGGCGTCCCCTCATCGACCGGCTCCGGGGCGTCAGGATCGAAGGTTTCGTGCCCGTAGAACTGATCCACATAAATCGCGCCGCGAAACCATTGCGTATCCTCGTAATAGGTGTCGCCGTTGTAAATGGAGCAATTGTCGTAACGAACATTTTCGATGTAATTGCCCCTGCCCCGCGGAGCCTTGATGCTGGCGATGCTGTAGGCGTTTTCGAACCGGCAGTCCTGAACGAACACATCGCGGACGCCCCCGGCCATCTCGCTGCCGACCACCACCCCGAACCCGCTTTTGAACAGACAATTCGTAATGCGGATGCGTTCGGACGGCATCCCCAGGGCGCGCCCTTCCGCGTCGCGCCCGGACTTGACGGCGATGCAATCGTCGCCGCTGGCGATCAACGAATGAAAAATATAAACATCCGACGTTGAATCCGGGTCGATTCCATCGGCGTTCACGATTTCGTACAGATTGCCGAACTTATCAAATTTCGAATGAACCTCGATATTGTTGATGCTGACGTAACGACAAAGAATCAAGTGGAGGTTCCAGAACGGAGATTGCCGGAGGGTGATATCTTTAAAATAAATATATTCGGTATTCCTGAGGCAGACGCACCGGCCCCGTTTCGCTTTGCCGGCATTTTCCTTCGCTTCGAGAATCACCCCGGAAGCATCAATCGCTCCCCTCCCGGCAATGGTGATGTATTCGGATTTGACATCGTCGGACACGGCGGTGTTCAGCAAGCTTGCATAGCAAGGCAGCATCCGCCCCTCAAATCTGTAGACGAAGACCGGATAATCGTCCAAGCTCTCACTGCCCTGAAGAACGCCGCCCTCTTCGACGAAAAACGTCATGTCACTCTTTAAAAACAGTGCGCCGCTCAGAAAAACGCCCTGCGGAATATAGACCGTCCCACCGGGAGAGCAAGCATCGATCGCCTTTTGAATGGCGGCGGTATTGAGCGTTTTCCCGTCCCCGATTGCTCCGTAAGCAGTGACGTCGAACTGTTCGGAAGCGGGTTTCGTCCGGATTTTCACCGGTTCGGAGGGCGGTGACGCCTCGCCCCGTCTCGAAACGGAAACCACCCGGACTTCGTATTCAGTATCGCACCGCAACCCGGAAACCGTATAATCCGTATTTTCGGTAAAGCCATTGAATTCGCCGTCGAGCAAAATTCGATATCCCTGCAATACTTTCTCGCTGGCGGGCTTATCCCACAACAATGCCACGCTGTCATGAGTCTGGGCGGCAGGAGGAGACATCAAGTTGCGGACAATGGCGCCTTTCATAACGGAAACCCTTGTTTTTTACGGGATGACAAGCGTCGGCTTGGCCTGGTAGGTGAGCAACTGCATTTCAGGGTGCTTGATTCTCAGCAGCAGCGCTTCGACCGCGAGCTTGCCCAGTCCGGCGGAATCGATATCGATCCATACCGGCTCATGCTTCAGATAGCCGCTGTAAACATTTTTGTCGCCGGCCACCATTTCGATATCCTGCGACGGGATGATCT
>JAVBSA010000702.1:0-5020 GCA_031556915.1 Victivallis sp. | reverse complement strand
TTGTGTGATTGCATATTCATCAGTAACGTGATGACATTTGCATAACGCATTTCAAATAAATCTCTTATGCGATTTTGAATCGTAAAATTGTTGCTGAAAAACAAAAAGTTTCAAGATAGTAGTACGAAATACACGAAAGGGAGAAGGGAAAAGAAAAATGCAAAAATTTCGTTTGATTTTTTTCGTGTGTTTCGTGTGTTTCGTGGTCATTTTTCTTTTTCTTTTGTGTTTTCTGGGGGCTTGAACCGGTCCATTTCAAGCACGATCTTTTCACTGCCGCGAAGAATGGTGACGCTGTTTTGTTCCACGGAGTGAAGGATATAACCATCCGCAACCGCCGCTCCGGCAAAAAAGAGTTCGGCATCGGCTTTTTTGAGTTCGGCATTCTTTCCGGCGGGACCAACCGTTGCAATCAGCGCGCCGGACTGCCCGCCGGAACGGAATACGCCCTTGAGTTCGAAACGGATCGCGCCCTGCACCGCCGTTTTCACCGGCGCGGTTGTTGCTTCCGGCTCCGCCGGAGCTTTGCCCCGCAACGGCTGAAAGAGGTCTTTCCGGGCGATCGACGAATAGTCGGTTGTACTTCGGGGGGGCGGTCCTTTCCGGGTGGACAATGTGTGTGCCGGAACGGGAGTCTCCCCCGTCTTTCCGGTCTTTTGCCGTGTGACGGCGAGAGATGAAAATACGACCAGGGCGAAGACACTGAGAAGGAAAAACGCAAGATGGAGATTTCTGCTCATGGATTCGCCTCCCGGAAACAGGCGGCGCCGACGGTCACGGTGAGATGCGAGAATTCGGGCTTGAGCATATGATTGGGCCGCAGGTTGACCGCCCGCCAGAGCAGAAAAGGCTCCTTGCTGAACTCCTGTAGAATGATGCACAATTCGGCGGTCTGCATCTCGGCAGTGAGACTGAGTTCGTAAAGGTCGATTCCCGGAGCGCCTTTGAGCTGCCGCGGATTGCCGATGGTCTGGACTCGCGCTCCGGCGGCGTTGAAAATCCGTTCGGTCCGGCTCCGGAGTTCGCCGACCATATCGGCGTGATTCTGAAAGGAGCAACTTTTTAACGCGTTCAACTCATCCGCGATGGGCGCGCGTTTTTTCAGGACTTCCTGCTGCTGTTCGATTTGCCGTTTCAAGGCGGCCTGCTGCTTTCCCGCCTTGGCGATCATGCCGCCGACCACGGGGAAATGCGCGTTGCGGGTCACGGCGCACCAGAGCGCCGTGCCGGCCAGAAGCGCCGGCAGGAGCAGAAATGCGGCTGTCCTGATCCGCTCCTTCATTTCAACCCCAGCGTCAGGGTGTAATCGACCCGGTCTTCTTTGCTCTTGTTTTTGCGGAGATTGCGGAGTTCATAGAACTTGCCGTCTTTCATGGTATTGTAGAAGTTGATGTCGTCTTTCGCCGACTCCAGCACCAGGTCGGCGGCGTTGCCGGAAAGGCGGAAGGACTTCACCCACATATAGTCCGGCACCTTCTGCGTCAATTCCTGCAGCAGAAGTTCCAATTGCGGGTATCCGGCATTCGCCTCCCGATAGCTGTTCAGGAGTTTTTCGTCCCCGTTCAGTTTCAGGTTCCGCCGCTGCAGTTCCCGGAGTTCGGCGGTCAGCTGCCGGTTTTCGTTCTCGATCCGCTTCCACTCGGCGTAAGAGCGGTCCCAATGCGAAAATATGACGAAAGCCGCTGCAATCACGGCAAGTGCGGCGACCGTCCGGTTGATCCGTTTCAGGGCCCGGTAACGGACCGGGCGCATATTCTCCGGAACCATTCCGGCACAGCTCACGATGGAATCGATCTTCGCTTTTTCCAGGAAAGCCGGCACCGGGGATCGGGTTGAAAATGCCTTGAAATTCTGTTCCGTCGGCGCTCCCATGTCGTCGATTCCCGGAAAAATATCTTCGGTCAGGATCAAAGGCAGCAGCAGAATCATATCGAGTTTGATCTCTTTACCGGCAAGTTCCCGAAGCAGTTTTGCCAGTTCCGCCTTGCCGATGGCCGTCGCCCGGATCCGGTACTCGGTTCCGGTTTCGCCGTAAATGCGGTACTGCCAGGCGACCTCTTCGGAATCGACCGGCAGGTTCTGCGTAAATTTATACTTGACCGCATCCGGGATATCGCGTTTGGGAATCTGCCGGTCGAGCGTAAAATCGCGCGTAATCACTCCCGGGAAAAAACCGGCCAGCAAGACCCGGTCGAATGTGGAAAAAGGCAACTGCGCCTGTTCGTGGAAAAGCAAATCCGAAACATGGAAATTGCCGACGGCAAAAGAACATGCAGTCAGGTGTTCCATTTCGGACGAAATCAGGCAAAAACGCATCACTCTCCCTAAGAAATAACACACGGATTCATTGTTTCTAAACGGTATCTCACATTTATCGTCTTGTCAATATAATGATATCGTTAACTAACATTTTCCTAACAATAAATGGATCGGCTATGCTGGAAAAATCAGCGGCAATATGCTAAACTTAAATAATATGCGAATCTTGTCAATCTGATTTTATGGAAATTATTATTCGTTTATATTGGTATTGTGTGAAGTATTTATAACCTGAAACGAGGTGTTTATGAGAGATGCTGCAATTGCAATCTGGTTCGGTTTCTTCTGGCGGTATGCGATTTTCTTCGCCCTGTTTCTTCTGTGCGGAGGATTGTTGCTCAATCTGCTTCAGAAAACCGGGGCGAACCCCGCCGGCCTGTTGGTTTTCAACATGTCCTACTCACTTGCCATGAACGCCCTGGCTGTTTTTCTGGGGCTGCTGCTGTGCCTGAGGAGGCGGAAGGGCAATACACCGGCAGGAAAGGCGCTCTGGGGATTGTGGTGGGGGTTCCTCTGGCGTTTTTTCCTGTTCTCGATCGCCATTGCCTTTATCGCGACAGTTCTCTTCGCCCAACTACTGGCGGTGCTGGACTGCGATCCGATTCAGGCGATCAAATACTCCCCCTATATCGGCTTCGGTGCGACCATTCCCGCTTCGCTGCTGGTCTTTCTGCTGTTGTTTTGGCGGAAACGGACAGTGCGTGAACTCTTCGATCGAAACACCCCGGCCGGAGAAACCGTATGAAAATCCGTCATTTTCTTCTCGCCGGAATTTGTCTCGCAACCGCGGCCGGTGAGGAATCCGTCTACCGCGATTACTTCAAGGATAACCCCGGTTGTGTTTTCCGCTTCGCCTGGCCGGAAAATGCGGGAGTCCGGCAAGTCGACGCGCTCTGCTTTGTCCGGGGGGCGGATGGCCGTTACCGCACCCGGAATCTCCGGCGCACCTTCCTCTTTCGCGACGGAACGATGGAAAACAGCTTCACTCCGGCCGCCGCCGGCAATTACTGGTCTGAAATTCTGAAGGCGGATTCGCTGCTTGAGGTCGAATCCGCCGATCGCGGCAAAACGCTTCGCGCCGGAATCGAGATTCCCGAATGGGCGCGCTACCGGTTGCGCCGGGCCGGAATTTATCTCCTTCCCGTATCGGGCGGCAGAATTTCAGACGGCAATTACACCATTCCGCCGGCTCCCGGCCGGGAGTTGATCCGCGAGTTTCAATTGCTTGAGCCGGAACAGGAGCCCGACTGGCTCCGCCGTCAATTGGAAGGCGCGGCGCACTCCGCCATGCGGCTGAGTCTTCTGGAACGCCTGGAAGAAATCGGGGAGTTCCGCTATCCCCTGACCAGCAGGCAACGCATATGGTGCTTCAAGGAATTCCGCCGCAAACAGGACAACGCTTTCCGCCGCAAACTCTTCGAACTGGTGACGGAAAACAACTTTCTCGCCTCCGACCCGCTGGTCGTGGATGCCCTCAAGGACGAAGCGCTCGCGGAATTGGCCGGCAATGTTTTTCAAAATAAATCCGCCGGAGAATTCGAAGTGCTGATGCGGCGATGGTCAACGGATGACGAATTGTGGAAATACGCGGGATTCCAGTCCGCCCGGATGACGAACCATTCCGGATTCCGCAAGGCAATCCTGGCGCGCCGTCAGGGGGCTCCCCTGACGCAATACGACATTCCGCTCCTCTGTACGGAAGGACCGGGAAACAGTGAAATCAAAGACTTGTTGGCCAAAGAGCAGAACCTCGCGCAATTCCAGCTTTTCCGTGCGGCGGCGGAGTGGATCGGGCGCACGTATCCTCAAAGCTATACCGCTGAAATCCATGAATTTCTCCGGCGCACAGCCGGGAACGACTACCTGGCGCGCAGTGTGGTCTATCCCTTGATGTACTACGCCCTCTGCAAAGCGGGCGAGTACAAAGACGCCGCCGGCTATTTCAGCACCGTGACCGATCCGGCGCTGCAAGACCGGATTCTCGCGCTCTACCGCCGCGACCTCCCGGGCAACCTCAGTTATCCCGAGCTCCTCGACTACCTGAAGGCCAAAGAAAAGCGATGAACCGCCTGGCAATTCTGTTGTGCGGCATCGGATTTACCACTGCCGCCCTGGACATATCCGGCAATGGAATCCGGGATTTCGGCGAGTATTCCACCGCCGAGACTCAAGAACACACCTTCGTCATCCGCAACGACGGAACCGATCCGGTAACACTGGGAAACACGCGCTCCACCTGCGGCTGCCTCGCGGGGGAACTTTCGCGTAAGGAATTGAAACCGGGTGAAGAGGCCTCTTTGAAAACCCGGATTGCCGCTCATTCGGTGACCGGCGTTTTCGAACGGACGATTTACATTGAAAGCAGCGAGCCCGGCAAACGCTTCCTGCGCCTGATTCTGAAAGGAAATGCCCGCCCGCTGCTGACGGTCGAACCGGAGGCGCTCCTGTATGCCGGAACACTGGCAAAAGGCAAGGCACACACCTTCCGTTTCAAGCTCAGCCCGACACAGCCGGGAGTCAAACTGCAATCCCTTCCGGAGCTGAAAGACGGCGTTTTAACCCTGACCGTTCCCGCCGACCAGCCGGCCGGGCGCTTCACCCTGAAACGCGAAATCAAAATCGAATCTCCCGCCGGCTGGCCTCCAATCAAAATCGAAATCACCGGAGAAATCCGGGAATAAAAAGGACCACGAAACACACG
>JAVBSA010000153.1:0-9457 GCA_031556915.1 Victivallis sp. | reverse complement strand
ATGGTTTGGATTTCAAGTTAATTACATTACGGTAAAAATAATGAAACCGGAGAATGAAAACTAAAAACAAGCAGGAGTTTTGATGCGGCTCTTCCAAATGATGCTGGGGATGGTGCTTTTTTCGTCAACGTTCAATCTGTTTGGAAACAATTTTCCGGATATTCCCAATGAGCTGCGGGTCATCCGCGCCACTTACCGCAAGGCGAGCTTCGAATGGACCGCCCCCGAAGGCGTCCAGCTCGATCACTACCGGATCTATCGCGGCGGCGCCGAAATCGCCCGCGTTCAGAATCCCGAATTCACCGAGGAAAATCTTTCGCCCGGAACCGAGTATGTCTATCGCGTCGTCGCGGTCAGCGTCGGCGGAGCCTCTTCCGAATTTTCCGCACCCATCACCGTCCGGACGCTCAAAAGCGCGGAATTCGACTCCCACGCCCAGGTCGAGGCAGTGGTGGATTCGATCCATTCCCTGCCCGCCCGGAATCTTACCGTGATCTCCCTGCTGGCCGGCGTCAAAGCGGCGTTCGAAAGCGTCACCGGCAGCATCGTTTCTTCTTCCGTGCTGGATTCCGAGTTGATCGGCAACATGATTGCGGGCGAGCTTGAAGTCATTCAACTCGCCGCGCCGCTCCTCTCCGACGCGGAACGGCAGGCCGCCCAGGAGGAACTCGACCGCATCCTCGCCGAGGGGTTCGGCGGCAACTCCTTCGAACACATGTACATCCAAAGCAAGCTCACCGAGCTGGGCGAAGACCATTTCCAGAAAGGGAATACGGCCGGCGCGCTGACGCTTTACAACTTTTCGCTCAAATTCCTCACCGATCGCGAGGACGCCGTCTCCAACACGCTCAACCGCCTGGCTTACATCAGGCGGAGCGGATTGACCGAACAAAGCAGCCGGGCGGACCGCGCCCGGATCCTCTGCGAGGCGGCGGATGAGTTGCTCCGTTTCTTCGATTTCTTCCCGAACTCCGCCTCACAGCAGGCGAGCGCCGTTTACCGGCAGATCCAGGGCAACTATTTCAAGCACTTTGAAGCGCTGCTGCCTTATGAAGATTACCACACCGCCTCTTTCGAGCGGGCGCGGACCGCCGCCGCCGCCGCGCTGGCACTTCAGCCCGGCGAAAAACTCACGCAGCGGCAGCTCGAACGGATCGAGGCCTGGGAGCTGATTCCGGTCGCGGTGAAACTCCGCGACAACGCGGGCAATCCCAAACAGGGACATCTTACTGTAACCAACGTAACCGCGGACGATCCGGCGAAAAAGTTTCTCTTCCCGAACGATCCTTTCCGCGAAGAACGGCTCTTCCAGGTGAACGGCGAAGCGGTCGTTCCGCTCTACGCCGGGCATGTGTATAAGGTCACGGCGCGGATCGCAGTTCCGGGCGGAAACGACCTGGTGCTCGACTTGCCCGCGTTCCCGCAGGAGAAGGGCAAAGTGAACTCCTACAGCACCTACGGCGGCGGTTCTTTCGGCGGCGCCGCCGGCGATGAAGCGGCGGTTTCGATCGAGGTCGCGGTTCAGGATTTCCCCTACAATCTTCGCTTCGAGCGCAACATCGACGTCTTCCGTCTCTCCTGGGACTGGGTTTCGCCGGAAACCTTCGCGCTTCAGGACTTCCTGGTTTCCAATGGCGGTCAGGTCATCGCGACGGTCGGCGGAACTTCCGCCGGAAACCTGCCGCTGTCGCCGGTTTCCGGCGACTTCACCTATCAGGTGACCGCCCGCGACACCGCCGGGAATCTTTCCCGTGCGAGTTTGCCGGTGACCGTGTATCCGGGGGACCAGAGCCCCTACGCGGATTTCTTCGCCTGGATGCAGCGCCATTTCGGCGACGAACCGATGCTCTCCTGCGACGATCCGGATGGCGACGGGGTGGACAATTACCATGAATTCCTGAACGGCACCGATCCCTCTAAAGCTCCGGCCCCGGCGCCTTACGGCCGACAGGTCACTTACGGCAAAATCACGCTCGGCTGGGAAGCCGGCGAAGCGGCGCAAGAGTGGAAAATCAGCCGCAACGGCTCCGAAGTCGGAACCGCGCAAACCGGCAGCTTCACCGATTCCAACCTCGTTCCCGGCCTCTCCTACACCTACCGCGTCAAAAGCGCTTCGAGCGATTGGAGCGACCCGGTATTGCTCAAAACGCAGAAGCCGGAGACCGGCAATTACGGGGCCGCGCTGCAGCAGGTGGTGGATCTTTTCAATCCGCTGGACCTTGCCGGCTACACCGCTCCGGGGCTGATCGCCGGAATCAAGGCGGCCTGTGAAGCGGTGCTGGGCACTTCGATCACCTTCACGGTGGTGGATCCGGCCCTGCTGGAAAAGCTGGTGGCGGCTGAAATGGAACTCCTGCGGGAAGCCGTTCCCTCCATGACCGCGGCGGAACGGCTGCTTCTGCGCGAGGAGCTCGATCAGATGATGGCGGAGAGCTTCGCCGGCAACTCCTTCGAACACATGTACATCCACGGCAAGCTGTCGGAATTGGGCGAGGACCATTTCCAGGCCTATGTCGCCGACCGGAGCAAGACGGGCCACCGCGCCGCGGCCAGGGCGCTGCTGGAAGCCTCGCTGGGCTTCCTCACCAACAGCGAAATGGCGGTCGGCAATACGCTGAACCGGCTGGCGATGATGGAGATGCAGAGCCTGACCCCGGCCAGCGGCCGCGCCGAAATCGGAACCGCGCTGGAAAAGCACCGCGATTATCTGCTGCGCTATTTCGACTTCTTCCCCGAATTCGACGCCAGCCGGATGCAGGCCCATCCGCTGAAGTCGGCCCTCGGCAATTACTGGCGGTATTTCCCGGCGATGCTGGCTTACGACACGTACGACGAAGGCTGTTTCGAGAGCGCGGCGCAGCTGGCGGCCTATCTCCGGCGCAACGATCCCGGCGACATTTTTGCGACTCAGGAAAAACGGATCACGGCATGGCGCAAAATCAGTCTCGACTTCGTTCCCGGGGGAACCGCCGGAGGAACCTTGACCATCCGCAACGTGAGCGACCGGCTGCCGGTCCCCCCGGTCCACGACCCGGAGAATTTCTCCGACGTGCGGAGCGCGCCCCTCGGAACGGCGGCCACACTTCCGGTCTACACCGGCCACAGCTACGCGCTGGAATTCGAGATCGCAGTGCCCGGCGGCCCGGCGTGGAAGCATACGGCGGGGCCGATGTTCTTCCCGGCGGGGGAAAAGGTGATTTACGATCCCTTCACCGGAATCACCCGCGAAAACCTGCCGGCGGGTTCGGAAAACGCGGAATTCGCCTATAAACTCGAACAACCGGCCAGCCCCTACAACCTGCGTTCCGAACTGCTGCCGGACGTCTTCACGCTCGCCTGGGATTTCGTTCCTCCGGCGGGATTCACGGCGGATCACTTCAAGGTGTACCGGGGCGAAGAGCCGGTCGGGAGCAGCGAAACGCAGGAGCTCCCCGGAATCGCGCGTGAAGTAAACGCCACGGGCGTCTACACTTACCGGGTGTCGGCGGTGGCGGCGGACGGGACGGAAACGCGCTTGAGCCCGCCGCTCAGCGTGCTGCCTGAATTTTCGGCGGAAGAGCTCGCCTATTTCGAGTGGAAGAAGAAGTATTTCGGCGACACGCCGTCGCGCGCCGACGAGGATCCCGACGGCGACGGCCTCACCAATTACCAGGAATTCCTCCTCGGCTCGAATCCCCTCGTCGCCCCGCCGGAAACCCTCGACGCGCTCGAATTCGAGCGTATCCCCGGCAGCACGGTGAAATACTACAAAGGCTCCTGGAGCAAAATGCCAGACTTCTCCAAGCTGCCGCTTCATCAAAAAGAGATCCGCACAAGTTTCACATTCGACACGACGGCCGGGGAAGTGCTCGGCAGCGGCCTCGCCGACAATGTCGGCGTGGTGATCGAGGGGTATTTCGACGTGGCGGAGGCCGGAGTTTATCAGTTCGTCCTCTCCAGCGACGACTCCGGCAGGCTCGAGATCGACGGCCGTCCGGTGATTGTGAACGATCTGCTCGAATCCGGACTCGAACACCTCGGATCGATCGAACTTGACCGGGGAGTCCATTCCTTCAAGGTCACCTACTTCGAGCGGACCAACAGCGCCCGGTTGAAACTCTACTGGTCCGGGAAACACTTTGCCCGGATCTCTTTCGATCAAAACGGGCACTGGCATGTGAGCGAAGCGGTTCCCGGGCTTGAAGAGCATATGATCTTCAAACGGGATTCCGACGGCGACGGCCTGACGGATGCGGAAGAACTGCGCCGCGGCACCGACCCGGCGAATGCCGACTCCGACGGCGACGGCCTGTCGGACGGGGACGAAGTGAAGAAATACGGGACCGATCCCCTGAATACCGACAGCGACGGCGACGGCATCTCCGACTGGGATATGATCTATCTCTTCGATCCGGAAAATCCGGAGAATCGGCCCGCCGGCCTGGAATCCGTCCTCAAAATCAACCCGGGCGATTACTCCTCGGCGCTGGGCAACTGGAACCTGTGGAGAGGGCTCGGATTGGAATCCAGCGATTTCCGCGGCGAGCTGAATTATGATTTCACCCTTCCCGCCGATCAGATTTACCGGGTCAGGATCCGTTTCCGGCAGAGTTTTCAGCAGCCGCGCCCGGTGCGGCTGAAGGTTTTCTGGGATGGAACCCGGGTGGGGAAATACGAAGGTGAAATCGCCGCCGCCGACCGGGAACTGATCGTCTACACCCCGTGGAGCGTGAGCGGCGCCCATAAAATGAAACTCCATTGGGACGGCTGGCAGGCCGGAGCCTATTTCGCCGTCAGGGAAATCGAGATCCAGAAGGTTCTCGGCCCCGACGCCGACAACAACGGCAAGGCGGACTGGCAGGAGAGTTACCTGAAACGGACCGAAAGCGTGGACCGCATGGAAAGCAGCCGCGTTTCCCCCGCCTTCCTCGAAGGCGCCAGCCGCTTCCCCGAACTGGTCACCGTATCGGAAAACGGGAGTGTTTCCGGCACGGACAGGCGCTGGCATGCGAACCTGCCGCTCGCCGCCGACGGCGCGACCCCGGTCAGGATCGGCTTCCAGAACGGCGGTCGTGAGATTTCCGGCACGATCGAGTGGCAGGAGACCGACCTGGTCGCCGAATCCGGCAAAACCTTCCGGATCCGGAAAGGCGACTCCCTCAAACTGACCGTCCGGCCGGAAACCGCGGCCGAAGGCTCCTGGGAGATCACCGGTTTCGGGGAAACGCGGACCGGCAATATCGGCACGGCTCAACCCGTCGCCTTCCCGGAAGCGGGAACCTTCACCCTCAATGGGGAAGCTGCCGGCAGCAGCGGGCAGATTACAATTGAGGTGCTGGAATACGCCTTCTCCGATCCGAACCCGGCCATCTGGATCAACCGGTTGCGCACCTGGGATGCGCCGGCCCTGCCGGAAGGGGTGGTGCTGGAATCGAGCAAAAGCATTCCGCTCTTCGAGGAGGCCGCCGCGCTTGCGGGCGGGGCGAAGCGTTACCGCATGACGGCCGCTTCCGGCGAGCCGGTGATGATTTCGGCGCGGCTCGGGGCCGGCGGCCCGGTGCTGGCCGCCGCTTACCCGGAGCCGTTCCATATTTATTCCAGCTGGCAGACCTCCGTCCGCTGCATCGAAGAGTATGAGGATGGGACCGGCTTGCACGAAATGCTGGTGGTGAAGTCGCCGGTGCTGCCGGATGCCGAAGTGCGCTTGCAGATCGGCGTGGCCGCCGTGCTCTTCGACGACGGAACGACGGCGAAGACGCTGCAGCCGTCGGATTTCGACGAACGGGGAATGGCCTGGGTCTATTTCCTGAAGCACCCCGAAGCGACGACTTCCATCTGCCATACGCTGCGGGTTTATCAAAACGGCAATTATATCGGGATTCGGCATTGATGAAACGGAAACTGATCCTGTCGGGCGCAGTTGCGCTGGTGGTTCTTCTGGGAGTTGCTCTTCTTTGCCTGCGGCCGGAGGAGGAGCGCCCAGCCGTGCCGGTTCCCGTTCCGCCGGAACCGGTTCCCGCAACAGAGACGCGGGGGGAACCGCCCGCGGTTGCGGCAAAGGAGCCGGAAACCGTCTCGGAAGCGGTCATAACAATCACGGACGACGCCGGCGCACCGGATTTCCGGGCCCGGGTGGTCCTGGTGAGCAAACTTTCTCCCCGTCTGAACAGGGCGGATCGGGAGAAGCTGTGCGATTATCTCAGGAACGGGGAGAACACCCCGCAGACGGATCACATCAAAAACGATATTTTGAACCGGTTGCGCGAACAGGAGCCGCCGCCGCCCGAGCTGACGCAAGTCATGCTGGATATTTTCAATGACCGGAACCAGAGCAACACCATGCGCAGTTATATGATTCAACACATGGAATCCTGGTATTCCGACGAAAACATGCGGGAGGAAGCGGTGAAGGAGGCGTTTTACCGGGCCCTCGAAGAACGGGGCAATGAACTGCCCGGAGTCGCGCTCCTGGCGCTCGCCTCGCTTTCGGAACAGTTCCCGGAGACCTTCGAGCGCACCGCTATCGCGGAGAAGGCGGCGGAGATCGCGGCCGACGCGCAAAGTTCCGAGCTGGCCCGGATCACGGCGCTCGACGTCAGTTCCCGGTTGGGGAACGCTTCCGCGCTGGAAGCGGCCCGGGGGATCATCCGGGGCGGGAGCGGGAACACCATGCTGAATTCCGTCGCGTTCGGCGTGATCGGCCGCGAGGGCGACGCCTCCGACCTGCCGCTGCTCGAGGAGGCGCTGGAATCCGGCCGGGCCGGCCAGCGCGCGGCCCGGCTCGCGGTGAAGAAACTGGAACGAAAATAAGGGAGTCAGAAAATGCTAAAATACCATTTTCGAGTCTTCTCGGCGCTTTTCGCCAAAGCCGCTCGTCACGTATCTCGATACGCTCCTCGCGACTTCGACGAAAATCACTCGATAAGCCTTCGAAAATCGGTACTTTAGAATTTTCCGACCCCCTAAACGATATCGATCGGAAAATCATAACACAGGATTTGAAATGACGTCAAAGATTCTTCGCACACTCCTTTTGCTGTTGTTTCTCGCATCGTCCCATTTATTCGGCGCGGAACAAAATAATCCCTACGATTGCAGCGCGGGCCGGCATAAGCTCAAAATCGTGGGGCTGAGGATCGGGTACTGTTCGGGCACGCTGATCATTTCGCCCGAGACCGCGACGATTCATCAGTACAAGGATCATACTCCGAACTTCATCACCTATGCGCTCCCCGGGTCGGCGGTGACCGAGAAGCAGTGCGAGTATTGCAATTATACCGAAGACGTCGTTTATGCGCACTCGCCGTGGATCCTGTGCCGGGATCTTACGCCGGGGCAGAGTTTCTACGGTTACGAGCTGGGAACGTTCGATATCGATGCGAGTTTTCACTGCATGGTGTGCGGCAAGCTCGATGAGGCGTCGTCGCAGATTACGGTAATCCCCGCGCCACCGGACGAAGACGACGGGGAACCGCCCGTGGTTCCGGAAGGGGAAACGGCCAATGCCGGAACGGAAGCGGCGAAACCGCAGCCGATTTACGTGGATCTGTTCGGGATGCCGCAGGAGTTGAAGCGGCCGCAGGCGGAAGAGGAGAAGGATCAGCAGGATTCGTTTTTCCGGATCGACATGGGAACCTTATTGCCGTCATTCTCGGTGGCCGACGTATCGATTCCGGTGGGGAGCGGCGACCTCAGGATGGAGGTCCGGCGGAGCTATACCGCCATCGACACGCTGCCGGAAGGCTTTAATGCCGGCAACCGTTCGCTGGGATATTTCGGCCACGGCTGGGGGGCGAACCTGGGCGCGAGCGTGCTTTATCCGGGCGAGAGCCTTTTCACCTATCCGCCGGGTTTCTTCGACGAGACCGGCGAGGAAGAAGGCGAAGGCGAGGGCGAAGATGAGATCGAAGGCAACAAGATGGACGTCATCACGCTCTACGACGAAGACGCGCAGAAATATAACTTCTCGTTCTCGGGCTATCTCGGCACGGTTCCCGATTACGACACCATCGGGGACGTTTCCTATACGGTACCGGCGCGTTACAAGGTTTTCATTCCGCTGATTTCGAAGCCGGAGGAAGTCTCGGCGACCCGAACCTTCTGCTTCCTGGATACGACGACGGGGGAAATCACCTGGAGCAAGAAATACGCGACCTTCTATACATTCGCGCCGGTGGAGGCGGGGGGATCCGGCTACCGGCTGATACGGCTCGCAGACCGGAACGGGAACGCGATCCGCTACGAATATACGGCCGGCGGCGTGCGGATGGTGAACAACCAGGCGCCGCAGAGTTATCTTCTGGTGACCTTCGGGTCGGGCGGGTTGATCGCTTCGGTTGCCGACCCGCTGGGGAACACCTGGAGTTACGGTTACACCACCATTTACGACAGCCACAGCGAGACGGCCAAATTCCTGCTGACTTCGGTGACGGCGCCGTCGTCCACGGGGGAACCGGCTTCGGTGACGCGCTACAGCTACAACCTGGCGGCCGATAACCAAAACTACAACCAATATGTACCGCCTGAGGCGATTTCGACGGTCACCTACGCGAACGGTTCGACGTTCCGCTTCAACTACATCAATTATCAGGGTTATGTCGGCGACGCCACGACCTGGCGGAACCGGCTGACGGGGGTGGTGACTCCGACCGGAAACGTGAGTTTGCAGATGCTCGAGCGGTGCAACAACGGCACCGGCGACGGCGGCGTCCACGACCGGATCATCACCCGCGCGGTGGATGTGAAGGGGAACACCTGGGATTACCATTTCACGGAACGCATGAAGGGCGGGCTCAGCTTCGACGCGGACAACGGCTTCCTCCAGGGGACGGGGGCTCCGGTTTACGTTCGCACTTCGCGAGCCTATTACGGGCAGAACCCGTCGGGGACTCCGGAGGTGGCGGAGTGGGAGTATCAGGTGTCGATGCAGTTCGCCACCAACCTCGCCAAGACGACCGACAGCTTCGGGACGGAGACGCACCATGTCTACCCGAAGCCGGCGGTGACGTACCGCAACGGCGTGGATCCCTCCGAGGGCTACGTGATGAGCGGCGGCTACAACTATTCCTCCTCGGGCAACGTCTACAAGGAAATCGTCAAGGGGCTGGGGATTGAAGCGACCAAGCAGTTCGGCTACCATCCCGGTTTGAACCTGATGAACAGGATCGTTTCGCCGCGCGGACTGGTGACGGACTATTCGATGGACCTTCGCGGCAACCGCGTCGCCGAGATCAACACCTGGAACGGCCAGCGGGTGAAGACGCTCTCCTTCGAGTACGACAACTACGGGTTCCTGACCGAATCCGAAGACGGCGACGGTCGCGTAACGCAGAACACCCGCACCTACACCGCCGGCGGCCGGACCGAAACCGCGACGGTGACGGGATACGACGGCGAACTCGACATCGTTACCACCAGCGAATACGACCTCCGGGGCAACCTCGTCCGGCAAACGGACGGCAACGGCGGAGTGACCGGC
>JAVBSA010000551.1:0-4572 GCA_031556915.1 Victivallis sp. | reverse complement strand
CATCGCCGGCCAGAATCTGATTGATTTCTCCGGACAGTGAATCCAGTTCAACATCGCCGGACGATGTGGAATGCTCTTCCGCCGGTTCATATTCCAACGCTCCCATCGGCGACCGCCCGATCATGGAAAGCCGGGCCAAGGGCGTGATTTGGGCATAGGAGAGTCCGCGCTGACGCAGTTTGCGATCCAGCAGAAGACAGCCCCAGCCGTCCGGCAGACTGTCATTGAAGACGCCGAACAACCCGTCGAAGGTCCGTTTCGCATCCTCCTGGACACCCGGTTTCAGAGGCAGCATGAACGGAGAAAGCGGAATCCCACCGGCAATAAACTCCGGAGCGTATTCAAAAAAGATGCGACCGCGTTCCTCTTGGAGCAGTCCGACGAATCGGCGGTTCCCATAAGCGTTCAAATACACGTGCAATTTCATTTACGCCGTCCTCTCTGCCGCACGACCGGCGTTGCAGGAGCCTCAAAAAGCGACTTGGGTACTTCGTGCGGACACAGTAAGGCATTGAACTCTTCCAGTCGCCCCAACACCAAGGCGATCCGCAACAGGTGATTCAACTGAATTTCTCCCGTACGCTCGAAACGTTTCAAGGTTCCGATACTGATTCCGGCCCGGGAAGCCACTCCGCCTTGAGTGAGATTCTGTGCCAGGCGAAGCGTTTTAGCCCGCTGTCCTAATTCACGCAAGAGTTCAGCCGGTGTCATTAACGCTGCATGCAATTCAATATTGTTATCGACAATAGCCATTTTAATATCTTTTATCTTTCATTTTTCCAGATAAAAGATATCACAGAATCTATTGTTTTCAAGTTTTACTTTGGGAAATAAATTACTTTGTCCTCATTTATTTTCTTTGGAAATTCGAGAAGAAAAGATCTCCCGTATCCCTTTCGGGTTGTTCCCCTTTTGGTTTACTTTGGCAAGATAGGAGGCTCTTCGGAAAGCCTCCTTCTGCTTCTCGTCGAATAAATGATCATCTCTGCGGAGCATGATTCCGTTCTCATGCGGATTGCCTTGACGGTCATGGGTACAATCGTCAATCAATCCGTGACCGGCTCTCTTGTTGCCTGGCTGAACTTCATATTCCAGGTCCAATGCTTTGTCCCATAACCGTTCCGCTGTATTGATGTGCGGTGTGATATTCTGTGTCTTATTGCCATCCAGCAAAAGTAGTCCATGGTAATGTTGATGCTTCTCTCTTGATTGTTCTCTGACAAGTACATATTGAGGCCTGTATCCTTCTCTTTTCAAGGTTTTCATAAAGGTAGCTTGAAACTCCCTGACCTTCTTGTTGTCGGTATGGTTATACTCCTCTTGAGGAAATCTGACATCATATCTCATACAGAATGTTTTTGCTTTACTATTCTTTGCATAATCAAATTGATCTTTTAATTCTTTCAGAATCTTTGTATCGCATCCATAGTGTTTCTCCTGGTTGGTCATAATAGGACGCTCTTCATAATTAGAGCCTGTCCACAGAGTCGCAGTTTGAAAAGCCCGGAGCGCCCGGCCCGTGACTTGCCTCCCGATCAGTCAATGTTCCTTGGCTGAAGTTGCTGAAAATAGCATAAAAATCTGAGAATCATTCCGAATCTGAGCAGGCTGAAGTTGGGCGTTACGGCCTTGTTACGATGCCTGGAAGCGAAGTCAGGCGGTTTTCGACGCGTGAAGCGGTCGGATACTCGCCGCGGATAGCGCTTTCCCGATGGAGCTTTCAAGCTCCGAAAGATAACGCTGGATGAATTCGAATTCGAACCCGCTACGCTTCAACAAGTCATCGATCAGGTCAAGATGATCCAAAAAATCGTTGAATTCACGGTGATTTGTTTCGCGTCTCGGATTGACGAGCCGAGTTTGGAATGCTATAGTTTCTTTCATGAAGCAGCGTGCCCTTTTTTATAATGGGGTGTTTTTCAAGGGAGTAGTGTTTTTTGAATAATATACTCCACATGAAAGAAAAGGCATCTGCTTCTACATTAAATTGTTACAATTTCATGGACAGGCTCTAGCTATTTCTCGAGGGTGATTTCGCGGATCACGATACCGGAACTGGAACCGGTTCCCTGAAATTGGAGGCAGAAGCCGTTGACTTCGGCGGGCGGCAGGCCGCCTATGACATCGTTCAGCGGAATAACGACCTCCTGGAAGGTCTCGGGATCCGTGTCGATCTCCTTGCCTTCGACAAACTGGCTGAGGCGGGTCATTTTACTTTGCTTGTTGTCCTCCCGCCGCGGTTTGAAGGTGCGGAGATTGAATTGGAGTCGCTGTTTCCCCGCGCTGTCGCCAAAACGGTCTTTGCCGCCGTTGATCCGGAACCGGAGCTTCGCGTGGGGAAGCGTCTCGGCGTCGAGCCCCCATGCCTTGCTTTTCAGGTGAAGGCCGGCCCATGCTTCGGTGTTGCCGTCAACCAGCACCTGAAGTTCATCTCCGACAAGCACGGTCTTCAGCTTGCCGAATGGAACGATCTCCAGATCCGCCAACGGCATCGGCGTGACGGTTCTGCTGTTGTCGAACGCTTCCGCCGTGACGCCGATCACGATCGGAACCGTTTTGCCGTTCGCGGAAACGATGTCGAGTGAAACGACAGGATCCCCCGGTTCCGGGTTCTCCCAGCGGAATACCTGAAAACCGCGGTTATCGCTGTTCTTCCAGGCGACCTGCGTTTTATTGTTCCCGCGGATCCACCAGTCGCCGATCTCCTCGCCGCCCCTTATCGGAACAAGAGCGGTTTTACCGGAAGCGTAACAAATCCGGTAGGACATCACGATCTTGCCTTCCTCCAGCCACCCGGCGGTGTGGAAAAAGTAGAGCGCTTTCACCGGGGAATCAATCCTGATTCCTGTAACCTCTTGCGGCAGATCGCCTTTGATTGAGGTGGCGGCCAGCACGATGCAAGTTTTGTCGTCGTTCATGTCGTAGCGGATCAAATCGCAGGGAATTCCGGCCAGCTCGGTTACGCCCCACGGAACGCCGGTCAGCGAATTTTCGCGCCCCTGGTCGGTCCACCCCCCAGCCCCGTCGCCGGCGATGTTGTCGACGAAGCCGCGGTTGCAGTAACGGCGCAGATCCACCGGAGTCAGCAAAGCCGGATCGGCCCGGAAGCGGAAGGAATCCGTTTTTCGCTTCTCAATCTCCTCGCGTTTCCGCGCCGAAAGCGCTTCGAACTGTTTTCGGGAATCCGCCTCGGCAAGCGGCTGAAAGGTTCCGAATTCACCGCATTCCCCGAAGCCGACGATCACAAATCTCTGCGCTTCGAGGACGACCAGAGCGCCGTTTTCGTCACAAACGAGTTCGCGCCCCGCTTCGATGTCGTAAGCGCGACTGAAGGTGTTTCCGGCGGGCTTTACCCGGAGCAACTTGGGATAGTTGTCCATATTGTACAGGAACAGCAACGTTTTGTCGGGGCGGAAGGAGGCATGGCATTCGATGTTCACCGCAAGATCGCGCTCTTTGTCGCGGAGAATCCGTGCAACCGGTGCGATGCCGTGCTGCTTGAAAATGCCGCCCAGCAGAGCCGCGAGCGGGTAGTCCTGCATTTCGGGGGTGAAGAGGTAAACCCAGCCTTTGCCTTGCCGTTTGCGGAAAACAGCGCCGGTTCCATTCAAGCGCCCGAGCGTTTCCCATTGTTCGCCGAGTTTCAGAAGCGTGCCGCCCCGGGCTTTGATTTTTCCGGGCAGGCTATCGGCTTGCGGGAACGCCAGTTCGAGAAATCCTCCGCCGGCCGCTTTGCCCGCCGGTTCGATATCGCTTTCGATCGGATGACCGTACTCATCCGCAAGCGTGAATTCCCGGCCGAGAATCAGGATGCCGCCCTCGTCGACGAAACGGTTGAGGTGTTTCGCCGTATCCGGATAGATGTGGCTGACGCCCACGGCGCAGATCACTTTCGCGGGCTTCTTCCCGCCATCGCGAAGTTGTTCTTCCAGCAGCACTTCGGCGGGATAGTGCGCGAATGCCAGGGCAGAGGCGAGATGGGTGATTTCGTTCTTCTCCACCTTGCCCGTCGCCGCGGAATAACGCTCCGTCGGGAAAGACAACAGCACTGCGATTTCCGGCTCGACGTTCCGGCAGCCCCGGCCGAAGTAATCCTGAACCCGGAAAATTCTCGACTTCGCCTCGAGAAAGGCCTTCATGTGCTTTGTCTGATAAGCGTACGGGTTGAGAATCATATAGGGATAGCGCTCGGCGACTTTGCGCCCGCCTTCCTCCGACCTGGCCGGCTTCCAATCCCAGGCGCGTTTGGACCAGGTGAAAATATAGGTCGCCCCGCTGCCGCGCATAAAATCGAGCATCAGCGGATTGACAGTTCCCGCCACACTGTCGCCGATGTAGGTTTCACCGTTGAGGATCGGTTTGCCGGCGGCGATGGACTCATAGAACCAGCGTTGAAGAATTCCGTCGCTCAACATCGTGCTGTTCGCCGGCGTATCGATGGCGGCCGCGGTCGCAGCGTCGCGGCCGCTGGCCAGTGTCAGGCCGCCTCCCGTCGAGACCGAGATGACATCGGTCATCTTGTTGATCTCGTACAAGTTGACATGAGAACCGGGCAGAATCCGGTAGGCGGTC
>JAVBSA010000225.1:0-11334 GCA_031556915.1 Victivallis sp. | reverse complement strand
GATCGCCGTCAACGGCAAAACCGTCCTCGAACCCGGAGTCCAGGTCGCGCCGGACGATGTCGTCACCCTCGACGGCAACCCCCTCCGCGCCGCAGAGAAAAAATACTATATCATGCTCCATAAACCGCGAGGATACGTCTGCACCAACTCAGACCCCCACGCCGAACACAAAGCCGTCGACCTCATACAACTCGAAGAACCCGTAAGACTCTTCTCCGCCGGCAGGCTGGATAAAGAAAGCGAAGGGCTCATCCTCTTCTCCAACGACGGCGATTATGTCGCCCGCCTCACCCACCCGCGATACGAAATCCTGAAAACATATCACGTCCGCGTCAACCGGCCCATCCCCCCGGACGGCCTCGAACGCATCCGCAGAGGAATCGAAGACGACGGCGAATTCCTCAAAGTTCACTCCATCAAATCTATCGGGCCATGCCGGTATGAAGTCATTCTCAACGAAGGGAAAAAAAGGGAAATCCGCCGCCTGACCGCCGCTGCGGGAGCAACCACCGTCGAACTCCGCCGCGTCAAAGTAGGACGCCTGGAACTGGGCGGCCTGACGTCAGGGAAATTCCGCATCCTCACGCCCGAAGAAGCGGAACTCTCCCTCTATTCTTCCGCCTTAACCTGAGGCTGCGGCTTGGCGTTCCGCAAAGCCGGATCGACCGGAGCCGGGGAAACACTCTCGATCTCTTCATCCCGAAGCGTCAACTCCGCCTCAAGCGCATCCTTTTTCTTCAGGAAAAGCGCATTGACCCAGACCTCCGTCCGCGAAGGCTCGTTGCCGGTGAGCTTGATCGGTTTCCCGTAATGCTTCTCCAGCTCCGCATGCGCTTCCGCATCCTTCTGCGCACGGATTTCGGCAAATTCCACATTGGCCGGATCCAGCGGCCGGGGAGCGCCGGGAGCAAGGTTCACCTTGTCCTCACGTTCGTAAAGCCCCGTCTTGACCCGGCGCGAACGAACCAGGCAAACCGCGTCGGCCCCCTTGGCGCGCGCCTCCGTCATCAGGTGTTCCCGGATATCGTAACCGTCGGTTCCGTCGACCGCACGCAAATTGATCCGCCCGATGATCCGGTACTCGCCGACCGGAATCTCCGTCCGCTCCTTAAACCAGGCAATCCGCTCGGATTCCGGCAGGGGTTCAAATTCCCTGCCGACATAATCGGAACGGATGCACCCCGCGAGAAGCAGGAGCGCAACCCCCGGGAGCAGTACGAAAACACGCCTCATTTCGCCGCCGCTCCCGCCGCCGGAGCAGCCTGTTCGGCCTCATCCTTTTCCAACTGGATCTTCTTCTTGAGAATCTCCAGCATCACCGGATTCAAGGTACGGCTCAACGCCTCCACCACCGCCTTCTTCATGTCCTTATAAGGCGGCAGTTTGGTGCGATCCTCCTGCCCCATGTCGGACTGATACTGACGGTAGATGTAACGCGCCATCCGCTCAAACGAAACCGCCGCCTCGTCGTCGCCGTAAATCAGGTAGAAAATACTGCGCGAAACCAAACCGGAAATAATCTCGCTCGCCTTCTTCACCGTCGCGTCGCGGACGTCTTCCGCCCACTCGGCCATCACGAAACTTTCGAGATCCTTGCGGTAATCCGGCTTGCCGGGTTCCTCTTTCTTCAGCTTCTCATAGTATTCGGCCGCCTTGCTGAAGTTGCCGTAGTTGTAGAGGATCGTGACCGCCTCCTTCATGAAGTTGATCCGGGCGCTGCGGAAGGTCGAATACGGATTGTCCGGCTCGTAGTTCTGCTGCACGTTGATGAAGTTGTCGTAAACCGCATCCACCAGCGCAAGGTTCGGCGCAACGGTGATGCTCTCGAACGCGGTATCGTCCACCATCAGGATACGCCCGGAACGGAACGACTCGTAGAGAGACTGCGCGATAACGCGGTCGCAGCTGATGTCTTTGTGCCCCGGAGTCCGCTCGATGCCGAGCGAGGCCCAGTAGATCGCCTGCGATTCGGGCACGCGCCAATCCATATCGCCGTATTTCTCCATCAGCTTCACGATCCGGCGCGGATCGAGCTTGAGCCGGTCGCGGAGAAGCTGCGCATGGAAATAATTCTGAAGCGCCTTGACCAGCTCCGCATCGTCGGCGATCTTAGCAAGGAAAGCCGGCGGCAGAACCGCGGGCTCGGATGAACGGAACGCATTGTAGAACGCCGCGTAATCCTCGAATCCGGCCGCCTTGAGCGCCTTCCAGAAACGGTGGTCCGGCAAATACACTTTGCGGAACTCCTTCTCGTTTTCCGGCGCGGCGGCAAACGCCTTCCAATCCGGGCGCAAGCCGGCAATGTTGGCCATCTGGATCGCGAGGCGGTTCTTGTAATAAAGGTTCGCATCGTCCATAATGTTGCCGAGCTTGTGCTGGAAGATCCACGCGACCTCCTTGTAAAGCACCGGATCCTCGGGGTTGTACTCGATCGCCTGGTCGCGGATCAGTTTGATGCCCTCGTTCACCCAGCGCCAGCGGTCTTCCCAGCTGGAACTCGTGACCGAAATGTTGTAGGCCATGTTCCAGGCAAGATAAGCCGTCGCCCCCGAGAAAGTGGGCTGCAAATCGGTGATCCACCGCGCCAGCTGCACCATTTCGAAGTAGTTGCCCGACTCCTGCAGCGCACCCGCGCGGAGCCAGAGCAAGTCGGCGACCAGCCCGCGGAAACTCCCCAGCGCGACCGTGGTGAAAACCACCAGCGGCGGCGCATTCTTGATCTGGCCGGTAAAGCGCAGATTGTGCTCCGCCACCGCCGAGTCGAGCCGGTTTTCGATCCGGCTCACCCCGAAAAGGAGCATCAGCGTCACCATAAGGAGCGCAAAATACATGACAAGTGTTCGGAATTTGCTCATTTGCGAATCACCAATCCAAGTTCACGCCGCCGGTAGAGGAGAATCCCCAACGCAAACAACGGCAGCGCACGAAAAATAAAGTAGTTCAAAAAGAGTGCCCATAGCAGCGAGAACTCCACGATTTCCCCGTTGGCCACGTGGCCCGTCACCTCGAACGCCTGCAACGGAATCACCACCATCAACACCGTTTTGGCGATAAACTGCCCCACATGGTCCGCCGCGCCCGCAACATAGGAGAGGTTCACCATGTAAAGCGCCAGACTCCCCACCAGCAGGTACGAAACCGAACAGAAAATCGCCGTCGGCAACGTCTGCAGCCCGCCGAGCGTACAGCCGAGCCCGCAGAAAATCAGCAGCGCCAGCGCAATTACCGCCACCGCACGCAGATAGTTCTGGAAAAATCCGCACACCTCGATCAGCAGCTTCGGCCCGTCCGCGGGCTGGAAATACTGTTTCTCGCCCGAATCGTCGAAGTTGCCGTAACTGAGCATCACCTCGTCGGCGGGCGAAATGATCTTCCACTCCGGCCGCAGCACCTTCTCGTGAAATTCGCCCGACATGACCTGTTCGGGGTATTCGGCGAGCGGCGTCAGATAGACTTCGTACCCGGTCTGCTTCTGCTGCTCGAAAACGTTCGCCGCCGCCTTCTGCTGCTGCGGAGTCCGCACCACGCCGACCGCCCAGAACGAACGGGTCATCCGCTGCCCTTCCGTCGCAATCTTGCCGATGTAAACCCGGTAGCGTAAAAAGAGCGGTTTCTGCAAGTCGTGCGGAATGTTGGCGAAACGGAAGTCGCGCCGGCCGCCATACGGCAGTTCGGTCTCCATAATGACCGCTTCGCGCCGCGACTCCTTGTACATCGCCTCCTGGGCGGCGGCCGAGGTGTCCACCACTTGGCCGCGGGCGTTCAACCGCTGGATCTTTTCGCCCAGCAGCCGCCTGGCGGCTTCGTCGTAATTGGTCTTCTCCGGCAGGTAAACGCGGCGGCCGACCATCACTTCATTCTGGATCCGCTCCCGTTCCTGCGCCGAAAAGTCCTGACTGTTGAATTTGTAGAGGATGATGAAGTAAATCGCCGTTCCCGCCGCAAAGAGCAGCACCAGGTGGATCAGGTAAACCCCGAAACACTTGGCCAGCCAGATCTGAACCCGCGACACCGGTTTGGTCACCACCATGTGAAGCTGATAGTTGTCAACGTCGTGCGTCATCGCATGACAGCCGAGCCAGATCGACGAGAGCGTCAGGATGAAACTCACCGCCGACAAACTGTACAACAGCGAAATCCGGATGAAGTCGCCGGCATTCTCCCCCGCCGAAATCGTCGACGGAATCAGAACTACCGCCAGCAGCAGCAGCAACAGCAGCAACTGGAAGATGTGCGAACGCATCGCGTTGCGCAAGGTCAGTTTTACGATTGCCAGAAAGGACTTCATTTACGGTTACCCAGAATATCGTTGAGCTTATCGTCGATTTCTTTGAGCTTGACATCCGGCTCGGGAGCCGCTTCCGCCACGGGCGCTTCCACCGCTTTCGCTTCGGCGGTGAGGTTGTTGAGCTTCTCTTCCACATTGACTTCGGGGTGTTCCGGCTCCGGTTCCGGAACCGGGGCGGGTTTGGCGGTCTCCACCAGGAGAGACTCCAGAACCGCGGACTTCTGATCGCCCCTCGAAAGGTAATCGGCGATCTTGCCGCCGCCGACCACGCCCGCAGTCTCGATGCTGTCGCTCTTGGCCTGGCTGATCACGTCGAGGAAGAACTCTTCGAGCGTCCGGCGCGGGTGATCGACATGGAAGGCGTCTTCGCTCAGGTTGTCGCGCAGAATCTTCAGCACCTGATCCATCGCCGCGGGCGGGAGCGAGGGCGTCATGATCCGGTTCTCCGCCGAGACGGTCAGCAATTCATCCAGACTGCCCTGCGCGCGCACCTTGCCGCCGTAAAGAATGACCACCCGGTCGCAGATATCTTCGATATCGCTCAGGAGATGGCTGGTGATGAGCACGGTCTTGCCGCGTTTCTTCAACGTCAGGATCAGGTCCTTCACTTCGCGGCAGCCGAGCGGGTCGAGCCCAGAGGTGGGTTCGTCCAGAATCAGGAATTCCGGGTCGTTGATCATCGCCTGCGCCAAACCGATCCGCCGCTGCATCCCCTTCGAAAATTCCCCCACCCGGCGGCGGCGCGCATGTTCCATACCCACCATCGCCAGCAGCTGGTTGATGCGTTCTTTGCGGTCGGAGGCGGAGAGATTGAAGAGCGCGCCGAAAAAATCGAGCGTCTCCTCGGCGGTCAGATATTTGTAAAGATAGGATTCTTCCGGCAGATAGCCGATTTCACGTTTGGTCTCCACCGCGCGCGGCGAGCGGCCGAGCACGTTCAGGATTCCGCCGGTCGGGTAAAGAAGCCCGAGGAGCATCTTCACCGTGGTCGATTTGCCGGAGCCGTTCGGCCCCAGCAGCCCGACCACTTCGCCCGGCTGGATGGTAAAATCGATATCGTTCACCGCCTTGGCCTTGGGGCGTCCCCAGAAATCCCGGAACACCTTGGTAAGGCCCACTGCTTTTACGATCGGTTCGCGCTGTTCTGCCATTCTATTTCCCGCTTCCTGTTCGTTACTCTGCCGCCCCGTAGGCGGTGCTCTGGGATTGTTCTTCCAGCGTCAGCTCTTCCCCCGTGCGCACCAACCGCGCGCTGTTGAAGATGATGACCAGCGTGCTGCCCGCATGGAGCACAGCCGCCCAGATCGGCGTCATCAGCCCGAACATCGACATCAGCATGCCGCCGAATACGAAGAGCATGCCGAACACCAGGTTCTGGTTGATCACCATACGCGATTTGCGCGAGAGGAAGACCAGCATCGGAATCCGGCGCAGGTCGTTGGTCATCAATGCGATTGAGGCGCTGTTGATCGCCACGTCGCTGCCGATCGCGCCCATCGCGATGCCGAGGTCGCCCGCCGCCAGGGCCGGTGCGTCGTTGACGCCGTCGCCGACCACCGCGACACGGGAGTTTTCTTTGACGCGTTCCACAAATTCCACCTTGCCTTCCGGCAGGCATTCGCTCCGGTACTCGTCGACCTGAAGCTGTTCCGCGACCTGTTTCGCAACCGATTCGCGGTCGCCCGTGACCATGGCGCAGTAGCGCACGCCGAGGCGGCGAAGATCGCCGATCATCACCGAGGCCTCGCGGCGGAGTTTATCCTTGAGCCCGATCCAGCCGAGCATCGATCCGCCGCGGACGACGTACATGACGCTCATGCCTTCGGTATCCATATCGTGATTGTCCGGCAGCGCGATTCCCTGTTCGGCCAGCCAGTTGGCGCGGCCGACCATGCAGAGCACGCCGTCGATCTTCGCCGTCACGCCCTTGCCCGCGACTTCCCGGAAGTCGGTCGCGCTGCCGAGGTCGAGCGTCGCCTCGCGGGCGAGCTTCTGCAGCGCCACCGCGGTCGGGTGGTTGCTGTACTGTTCGGCCGTGGCCGCGACCTTCAGCAGCTCCGCCGACGAAACTTCGCCGAACGGGTTGAGTTTCACCACCGACAGCAACCCGTCGGTAAGCGTGCCCGTCTTATCGAAGACGAACGTGGTGATCCGGCTCGCCAGCTCGAGGTGGGCGACGTTCTTGATGAAGATGCCGAGACGCGCCGCCGCCGCCACCGCCGCCACAACCGCGGTCGGGTTGGCCAGCACCACGGCGCAGGGGCAGGAGATCACCATCAGCGTGATCACGCGGGTCATCGCCTCTTCTTCGGGCGAGAACCACCAGGTGATCAAGGCCAGCATCAGCACCATCGGGGTGTAGAAACCCGCGTAACGGTCGATGATGCGCACCACCGGGGTGCGGCTCTGTTCGGCCTGGAGGATCATCTCCTTCACCTGGCCGAGCGTGGTGTCCTCGCCAACCCGGGTCACTTCGAGATCCACGAGGCCGGTGAGGTTCTGGGTGCCGGCGTAGACATCGTCGCCGGCGGCTTTTTCCACCGGGAGCGATTCCCCGGTGATCGAGGCCTGGTTGACCGTGCTTTCGCCGGTGACGATCCTGGCGTCCACCGGGAAGTTTTCACCGGGGCGCACCCGGATCCGGTCGCCGATCTTGAGCTCGGCCACCTGGACTTCCAGCTCGGAATTGTTGTCGCCGTGAAGTTTCCGCGCGGTATTCGGCGTCAGCTTGATGAGTTCCTCGATGGAACGCTGCGCACCGCTCGCGGTACGGGTTTCGATGATGATCGCCAGCAGCAGGAAGAAAGCGATCAGCCCCGCCGTCTGGAAGTCGCCGCTCGCCAGCGCCGCCAGAATCGCCATCGCCACCAGCTCGTTCATGTAGACTTTGCCGTTGATGAGATCCTTGATCGCCGTCAGCACAATCGGGAAAGCGAGGATGAAGGCGCCGAAAAGAGCGCTCATGTAAGCCGCGAATTCCTGGCCCGGCAGGAATTTCTGAAGCAAAAAGGAGTTCGCAGTGAGCAATCCGCCCGCGATCGCGAAGAAAATCCGGCCCATCGCCCGGTCGTGGCCGACGCCGTCGGTCACCGCGTCGTGGCCGCAGGGGCAGTTGCCGCCCGGGCTGTGTTCATGCTCGTGCTCGTGCTCGTGATCATGGCCGCAGGAGCAATTTTCATCGTGCTTGTGGGGTTTGTTCTTCTGGTCGGCCATGATTTATTTCTCCTCCCGGGCTTCGGTTCCGGCCCGGCGTTTCGGTTCGGGGTTGAGCAGCAGCCGAACCTGTTTCCGGCCCTTGCCGGAAGTGCCGAGAATGAACTTGCTCTGCTGGTTCCGGAACACGTCGGTGAGCGCGTTGGTGTAAAGCGCCATCAGGACGGTGTCGGGGTTGCTTTTGTACTGTTCGCTGATCGCCTTGAAATAGGCGCTTTCCGCCTGGATATCGGCGAGCATCTTCATCGTATAGGTTTCGGCCCCGGTGCGGATCTCCGTCACCTGCGCCTTGGTCGCGTTTTCGGTCTGCACCTGATACTGTCTCGCCTGGTTGATGAGCGAACTCGAAGTGTTGTTCGCCGCGGCCACTTCATCGAAGGCCCCCTTGGTCTTGAGCGGCGGGAAGATCCGTTCCAACGTGACGCCGTCGACTTCGACGCCGCAGTTGGCCTGCCGGACCAGCTCTTCGAACCGGCTCTGGACCTGGCCCGCGTAGACTCCCTGATCCTGATAAAGAATGTCGTTGACCTGACGGCGGGCCGTCACCTGAATCACCGCCTGCCGGAACAGATTGCGCAGCATCGTCTGCGGACCGCGCGTGCCGGAGAAGCCGTAGGAATCCTTCTCCTGCCCGTCGGGCGCGGTCGGATCGGTCGGGGTCGCCAGCGACTTGTAATAGGTCTCCGGCGTTTCAATGTGGTAGCGGACCGTCCACGAAGCGTGGACGATATTGGCGTCGCCGGTCAGCAGATAGGCGTCGCGGCCCGGATCGAGGGAAACCTGGGGGGAACCGTCGAAGGTCTCCGACGGCAGGAAATCCACCATCAGCGACTGCTGGCTCCGCACCACCCTTACCCAGCGGTTCACCGGGTAAGGCGTGAACCAATGGCCGCCGGTGAGATAGGTCTTCTCGATGGCCCCGAATTTCATCACGATCACCGCGTGCTGCGGATCGACGGTGAAATAACCGCCCGCCGTGACAAAGTAGACCAGCATGGCGATGATCGCGGTCAGCAGGACCGCGAACGCCCCCTTGAGAGTTCGGCTGACCGCCTTCCAACCGGCTTCATACCGGTCGGTGCGGTCGACCTTCTCCTTGATTACGCTTTTTGACTCTTCCATCTTTGCGGCCTCTCCGTATTATTTCTTTTCCGCGGGTTTGACCGGGCCGAGCATTCCGGCGCCCGGCTTGAGGAGAGTGAACGGCTCCACGTCGGTGTCGAGCACCAGCGTGGTCTGGCCGGCCATGATGATGCGCAGCGATTCCAGCTTGCGCAAATATTCCGCCAGCTCCGGATTCTCCTGGAAGATCTTGTACGATTCGGCCGCCTGGGCGTCGCCCTTGGCGCGGGTCATGCGGGCGTCGGCTTCCGCCCGGGCCAGCTCCTGGGCGCGGTCCTGGTTCGCCTTGTTGCGGATGTCGCTCGCTTCGCGGGACCCCTGGCCGAGGAAACGGTTGGCTTCGACCTTGCGTTCATCGACCATCCGTTCAAACACCTTTTCGGAGATCGCCTTGGGCACGTTGATCGAGTTGATGCCCACGCTGACCACTTCGATTCCGTAGTTCTGGGTGTTCTTGACGAGTTCTTTCTGAATGAGATCCTGGATTTCGCCCAGTTTCATCTGCGAGGCTTCGGTGTTGATCACCTGGTTGAATTTGTATTTGCCGAAGGTGGTGTGCTTGGCGCCGCGCATCAGGCTGTTGAGCTGTTCTTCCGCGTTGGTGATGTCTTTGAGCGAGACGAAGAACTGCCTGGCGTCGCCGATCTTGTAATTGACGTAGATGCCGACCAGAATGTTCTGGCCGTCGGCGGTCATGATCTCTTCGACCTTGCCCGCGCTGCCTTCGAAGCAGCGGATCCGGTGGTCGAATTTATGCACCTTCTGGAACGGGAACGGCCAGCGGTGGTGGAGCCCCGGCGTGTTCACTTCGGCCGGTTCGCCGAGCGTAACCACCACCGCACTCTCGGTCTGGTTGAGCTGGAAGGAGAAGATCGCGACCACCAGAACCGCTACGACGACCAGGCCGAGCAGCCAGGTTGGCCAGTGTTTGAAAATATTGCCTTTTGCCATGATTCGGAAACCTCCTGATATCTGTTATATGGATTCTATCTTTTATTTGCTGCCGAGCGCGTTCAAGTCGGTATCGACCAGGTCGAGCCGTTCCTTGACGTGGAAGTCGAGTTCATAAATTTCATCGGTAAGACCCGCCGACACGATGAACTTCCGGATCTCTTTGCAATCGTTTTCCAGGAAGTTGAGATAGCCCTGAAGGCGGTACATCTGCGGCATGATCCGGTAGGTCCGCAGCTGCGCTTCAAACTGCTCCTTCTCGGCCGCCGCGATGGCGACCACCCGGCTGCTGTAGGATTCGGCGTCGGCCCGGATCTGTTTCGCCGTGGACTCCGCTTCGGGCAGGGTCAATGCGACAAAGCTTTTGGCCTTGAGAACCATCGATTCCTTCTCCTCCATCGCGCCGATCACCTCCTGGAAGGCGGGGGCGACCTTTTCCACCGGCGGGTGGGAGTCGAGGATCAGCACTTTCACGATCTCAACGCCGAGCTCGTGTTTGTCGGCCAGAATCTGGATGCGTTCCTGCATCTTGTTCTGGGCCTCGGCACGCCCGGAGGACATCGCCTCCATCAGCGGGGTGCTGGCGAGATATTCTGTCGCCGCCTGATTCCCGATCTTGGCGAGCGTCGCTTCGGGATTCAGGTTCTTATAGGCGAAATCCATCACATTCCTGATCCGGTACTGCACCAGAATCATCATGCGGACAAAGGCGATCGAGGAGCTGTCGAAGTTGCCGCTCTCGGGGGCGACCGCCACCACGAAATTGTCTTCATCGCTGCCGTGCGCATCCGTCCAGAGCACCACCGGCTTGGCGATGTCCTTCTTTTTCTTCTCGGGCTTGGCGTGGCCGTGCCCGTCATCCGGGGCTTCCTCTTCTTCGTGGTCGTCTTCGGCGTGGTTTTCGCCGACCACGACCTGGCGGATTTCAGTTGTGCTGAAGCGTTTGACGCCGCCGAAGGGCCAGGGGTAAGTGAAATAGATGCCGGGCCCGAGCGGAGTCTCGCCGCTGGTAATGACGCCGAGCCGCTCGCGCACCCCAACCTGGCTGGGTCCGACTTCGTGGATCATGGTGAATCCCCAGAAGAGCAGCGCCCAGCAGATGAGCAGAGGAAAGAACGACCTCTCCATAAAGCTGTAAAGCCACGTTCCGGAAACCTTGAAGCCGAACTGATAGTCGAGCGCCAGCGCGATATTGCGCATCACGCCGCCCGGTTCGGTGAAGAGGGCGAGGAGCTTGCTTTCAAAGATCGGCCGCGCTTCGCGGATCGTGCGCGGGCGGTAGAATTCGATGATGACGCTCACCAGGAATTCCGCGCCGAGAATCTGGAACACCCAGAATAAAATCTTTTTCGCCAGGAACGTGTCGGCGCCCGACACCCCGTTGCGGGTGAAGAACGAAACGATCAAGCCCGCCGCCATCAGCCCGAAGCCGCCGAGCAGCCACGCCGCCGGCGTCCGCAGCCAGCGGAAATCCGGCTGCCGGGAGACTCCGGCCAGGAAAACGCCCGGGAAGATGCTCAGTGCCATCATGACCGAGCAGAAGAGCGCCACCGTGTTGGCCGAGGCGGTCGGCACGCCCAGGCGGCTGCCCCAGTAGCTCCAGAATCCCGAGAGGATTCCGCCGGTGATGAGCGCGCCCAGGATCGCGAAGGCGTAGGGTGAAAAACGCTTGTAGTTCTCAAAGGAACGACCCGCCGTGAAGCGGACGTCTTCGGTGACGTCGAGCGCGCGGTGCGCTTCGCTCCGCTTGTCCAGCAGGA